>CAZJCR010000096.1:0-13592 GCA_964544385.1 uncultured Bacteroidales bacterium | reverse complement strand
CCGGTTTTTCTTTTTTTAAGTACATATGCGCCTCCCAAAGCAGTTCAACTTTACTTTTGCCAGTAAACCTAAAAGCACCAACGCGAATTAAAATAATAAGCTGTTCAATACCACAGTGCACTCGGTTAACAAAATTTGCCAACCCGGTAAACGGGCCGTTTTCAAAACGTTGGGCAACTATCGTGTTGCAAAATTCATGCTCGAGCCTTGCAACGTGTATAAAGCCAATGTAAATATTAGTATTTGTTATCGATGTTAAATAACTGCTGAAATTAACATGCGGCAGGTGCAATGTAGCCCCGCAGCGTTTAGCCTCGTTAAAATAAACCCATGTTTTATAAAAGCCGCCAAAGTTGTTAATAACTGCCACAATAAACTCGAGCGGATAATAACTTTTAAGGTAAAGGCTTTGATAACTCTCGACAGCATACGAAGCCGAGTGCGCTTTTGAGAACGAGTAACCTGCAAACGACTCAATTTGCCGCCAAACCTCGGTAGTAATATTGTTGTTATAACCTTTTAAACTGCAATTGTTAAAAAACTTTTGTTCAATGCGTTTAAACTCGGCGAGCGAGCGGTATTTACCACTCATTGCCCGGCGCAATATATCGGCGTCGGCAAGATCGAGACCTGCAAAGTGGTGGCAAACTTTTAAAACATCTTCCTGGTAAACCATAACGCCGTAGGTTTCGGCAAGTTGTTCGCTCAAAACCGGGTGTATGTAAGTAAACCCACCGGGGTTATGAAACCGTTTGATATACTCTTTCATCATACCACTTTTTGCCACGCCAGGCCTAATAATTGAGCTGGCAGCCACTAAAGTAAGATAATTGTTACAGCGTAGTTTTTTTAGCAAACCGCGCATTGCAGGGCTTTCGATATAAAAACACCCGATAGCTTCGGCATTTTGCAGTTGCTGTTTAACTTTAGGGTCGGTTTTAAAACTATCAACACGGTGTATATCAATATCAATTGCGCGGTTAGTTTTAACTAACCCAACACAGTCGCGTATGTGGCCAATACCACGCTGGCTAAGTATATCAAGCTTTTCGAAACCCAAATCTTCGGCGGTGTACATGTCCCACTGAGTGGTTGCAAAACCTTTAGGCGGCATATCGAGTGCTGTATAGCAAAAAACAGGCTGCTCGGTAATAAGCACGCCGCCGGCATGTATGCTTCGCATGTTCGGAAAATCTTGAATAGCAGTACCAATTTCGACAATTTTGCGGGTAAGTTCGTTTTGATTAGCAGGGTTTCCAGGGTTTTCGATAAAAGCATCGATTTCGGCTTTAGGCAAACCGTGAACTTTTCCAAGCTCGCGATAAATACTACGGTCTTTAAAAGTGTTTATGGTACCTAAAAGCGCGGTATGGTCGCGCCCATAGCGTTTAAAAATGTAGTCTTGCACCTGGTCGCGCTCTTTCCACGAAAAATCGATATCAAAATCGGGTGGGCTTGTTCGCTTAGGATTAATAAAACGCTCAAAATACAAGTTAAGTTCAATAGGGTCAACATCGGTAATCCGCAAACAATAAGCAACCACGCTATTGGCTCCACTGCCTCGTCCCACGTGGTAAAAACCACGCGACATGGCATACCGTATAATGTCCCAGGTAATTAAAAAATACGACGAAAAACCAAGGTTATGAATAACCTCCAACTCGTGTTCGACACGCTTTTGTGCAATAATATTTCCGGCACCATAGCGGTACTCAAGCCCGTCGAAAGCCAGTTTGCGTAAAAGCAGTTTATCGTCGTAACGGCTACCCGAAAAAACCTGTTTGTTTTTTGGTGTCCCAAAATCGAAACTAATACTACATTGGTTTAAAATTTCGTTAGTATTTTTTTCAATATCGGGGTAACCGTTATAAGCTATACTAAGCAGGTGCGGGTCGATAAAATGCTCGTTACGGGCGGCTAAAAATTCGGGTTTTAGCTTGGTAATAAGTGTATTATACTCAACAGCCCTAAGGTTTTGATGAATAAAATAACCGTTATCGCTACTAAATGTTACCGGGTGCAAAGCCACTAACTTATGTGGTTTTAAGTTGTATTTACTGCTCCAAATTTTGTTAATATCGCTTACGCCGATGCCGGTAAACTCGTTTGGTGCAAGGTTGTTTGGCTCAAACAAACCAAAAGGGTAAATAAAATACACGTTCGACAATTGCGGTGGCCGCTCAGGCAATGGTTCCGATTCAAGTAAATAATTACTTAAAAAACGGTTAAGTTGTTCAAAACCTGTATTGTTTATTGCTATGCCAATGTACAACAGCTTGTTGCCATTGCGGAACTCGATACCGGCAATTGGCTTAATACCGGCAGCTATACATGCTTTAACAAAAACAGGCATTGCCGATGTGTTGTTAATATCGGTAAGTACCAATTGAGCCAGCCCAAACTTTTGTGCCTGTAAAACCAAATTGTTTACCGACAATGTACCATACCTTAGGCTATAATACGAGTGGTTATTTAAAAACATACTAATAATTTGCTAATTGCCCGGCCTTTTGTAATGTCCCATTCCTAAAAGCCTTAAAGTGTCGGTAGCTGTAATTGTGGTTTCGGGTACAAGCGGCTGCGACAAAGGTGTAATTAATTCTTTTGTTTTTATTTTGGGGTCTTTTACCATTGCCGACACTTTATAAGCGTTCATAAGCCCGGACTGATATGGAACTAAAATTTTTGTAATATCGGACAAAGGTGTGGCCGGGTTTAGCCACTTTTGTTCGTAATGGCGCGGTAAAATTACCGGCGACCGGTGGTGTGGCAGCATTTGCAATAAACTATTGGCCACCGTGGTAATAATTGCAAACGAGTTTAATAATTGGTTGGTAGTTGGGTTAAGCCAGGTGTCGTAAATACCGGCAAATGCAAACGGAGCCTGTTTATTTTTAAGATAAACCAAAAAAGGACAATCGAGTTTTTGTTGTGTAGTACCCTCGTAAAAAGCATCGGCAATAACTAAGCAACGCTGGCTACGTAAAGGCTTACGGAACGCCGGTTTGTTAATAATATCTTTTCCGCCACTATAATTTATGTTGTTATCGGCATTTTTATCGCCCTCGGCGCGTGCATTTATAAGGTACATGGGCTTTTTTGCCCAAAAAGGTGTTAACCCAAATTGCATAAGTTCAATTGTACGCGGGTTTTGGGTAGTTATAACCGGGGCAAAATCGCCAGCCGACACGTTAAAATTAGGTGTTAGCTCAAACCCCGGTTGGGCATGTACGTTAAAACGCTTTTCAATAATTTCGATATTTTTTACTTGTATATATCGTCCACACATGGTAATAAGTTTTAATTTTTTATTAGCCCAATATTGATTGCATCAATAAACATCTTTATTGTACAACAACTACGTATAATTAATGGTTTTTAAAGGCTTAACATTATTGCTAACCATAATTATTAGTACCCAAATTGAGCGATTCGCTCAATCGATTTATATTTTATAAGTATTCCACTACACTTGGTTAGTGAAATAAAACAAACTCTACATCGGGATTATACCTAAGTAAAGTACTTGTTCACTTTGTTTCAACCGCTCAACTTAGGTATTATATTACTGATATTTAAATAATTAACAGCAATTGATAATACAAAAGCGTTTAAAAAAAACCGGCTGCTTTACGTACTGCAGTATCGCCATAGCGTTTACGTATATTGTCCATGGCCAGGTACAAATTAACCATTTGCGGGGTATCGCAAAACATGTCGAGCTGCTGAGCTCCATGTACAAGGCCACCAAACTTAAGGCCAATAAGCCTTATAAGCATTCGCCGGTCGTAAACACGGTTAAAAAGTTCTTTGGCAGTTGCCAGTAGCACGTGGTCGAACGATGTGTATGCAATTGATTTTTGCAGTGTATGTGTATCGTAATTGGCATACCGTATTTTAACGGTTACCACCGATGCCAATTTTTGACCAGCTCGCAGTTTAAACGCCAGTTTTTCGGTCATGGCAGCAAGTGTATTGTTTAACATTAATATATCAATAGTATCTTGTTCAAAAGTACGTTCGGCACTTAACGATTTTTGCTCGGAGTAAGGTTTTACCGGTGTAAGGTCGATACCGTTTGCCTTTTTCCACAAATCGACGCCATTTTTCCCGAGCACTTTTTCAATCATGTTGGGAGGCACCTCGCGCAAAGTTTTAATTGTAAGTACGCCCATCGAGCGTAATAATTGGTATGTTTTAGGCCCCAACATTGGTATTTTGCTTATGCTTAAAGGTGCTAAAAACATTGGCACATCGGGTTGTTCAACCAAAATACCGCCATTGGGTTTGGCCTGCCCGGTTGCAATTTTCGATACGGTTTTATTTACCGACAGCCCGAACGAAATTGGCAAACCCGACTCTTTAATTATTCGCTGCCTAAGCTCGCTTGTCCATTTAAGGCAGCCAAAAAATTTGTCCATGCCGGTAATATCTAAGTAATGTTCGTCAATCGATGCTTTTTCGTAAACAGGGGCACTGTCGGCAATAATTTGGGTAACCAATTTCGAGTATTTCGAGTATTGATCCATATCGCCCCTAATAATAACTGCATTGTTGCAAAGTGTACGAGCCATTTTCATGGGCATGGCCGAGTGCACACCGTATTTACGAGCTTCGTAACTGCAACCGGCTACTACGCCACGGTCGGTAAGGCCACCAATTATTACCGGTTTACCAACCAAACGGCTGTTTAACAACCGCTCAACCGATACAAAAAAAGTATCTAAATCGAGGTGCGCAATATGTTTGTTGGCCTGGTACATTTTTTTGTCAGCTATATTTTTATTTGATTATATTATAATCATTTTATCGATAACAATATAATCATTTTACATAGTACGGCCTAATATTTTTAAAGCAATTTTTATTAATTTAAAACTAACTGAATAAACAACGATAGCATTTTTAACAGGCAACAAATTTTAATAACCGGTATAGCCTAAAATCCGCAAGCATATTTTTCTAACCACAGAGAGCACAGAGTTCACAGAGAAAAACATCACTGTTTTAAATAAGTCAAACCCAAATTGAGCTAATCGCTCAATCGATTTAGATTTTGTAAACCAAATTGAGTAATTTGCACAAAAAACAATATAAACATTTACACTATGTTAAATAGTATAACTTTTAGCAAGGCTCAATTAAGCGATTTAAATAACATTTTAGAGCTGCAAAAAATTGCATTTTTGTCGGAGGCAATTATTTACAATAACTATAACATTGAACCATTAAAACAAACAATTGAGGAAATACAAGCCGATTTTTACCAATACACTTTTTTAAAAGCAACTATCGATAATAAAATAATTGGCTCGGTAAAAATAAAAAACAACAATGATTGTTGTTATATTGGTAAACTAATTGTGCACCCGCAATACCAAAACAATGGAGTTGGAAAAAAGCTTTTAGCCGAGGCCGAAAAACAATATGCCACAGCAAACAGTTACTTGCTGTTTACCGGGCACAAAAGTTTGAAAAATATTGAACTATACAAGTCTGTTGGTTATAAAATAACCGAAACTTTTGCCGATAGTAATATTAAAGGATTAAATATTGTTAAAATGGAAAAACTCATTGGTTAGTTTTATAAATAGCATTTTAAAATACCAATAATACTTAATGCCCATGGTAGGATTAAAGTATTTATGGTTCCCAATAGCTCAGGTTATAGTAAAATAAACGCATCATTGGCAATTACAAAATTTAAGCATAATAACTACTCAAAATTTGTAACAATAACTAATTGGCAATAGTTTTAAAACTATAATTTAGGTTTTTTAATTGCTCAATAATTATAGGCAATGCATTAACAGTATTCATGCGACTTTCAAGCAAAGTGTAATCAGAGTCGTGAAACAAAATTATATTATCGGTATTAGGTTTAATTTTGCTCATAACATTGTCAACAATATCGTTAACCGTGTAGTTTAAATCGTGATCGAACGAGTCAATATCCCACAAAACAACCCGAAAACCAAATGATTTTAAATACTCGGTTTGATAATCATAAATTGCCCCCCACGGCGGCCTTATAAGTTTAAACGACCAGCCTTGAAATTCTTGTATCAAAAGCTCTGTTTTGTTAATATTTGCAATAATTGTTGTATCGTCAAGTTTTGGCAAATAACAGTGATCGTATGTATGGTTTGCCAACACATGCCCTTCAGAAACAATACGGTTTACAACCCATTGTTTTTTTTCGATACACGAACCTAAACAAAAAAAAGTTGCTTTTACATTACAGTTACTTAGTACATCTAATACTAAAGGAGTATTAACAGAATCGGGTCCATCGTCAAAACTTAAATATACGCAACCATTAACATTAACCTCGTCTTTATTACAGCTAATTAATGCTAAAAATAAAAATGGTATTAACAGCAATAACCTATTTATCATATTAATTAGCTTGTTAAATTTATTATACAAGTTTTAATGTTAAGCAAAAATAATACCCAAACTGAGCGGTTCGCTCAATCGATTTAGATTTGTAAGTATTTCAACAACGAAGTGTCGTGAAACACAACAAAATATACATCGGGATTATACCTAAGTAAAGTGTTTGTTCGCATAGCTCCAACGGCTCAACTTAGGTAATAATCAAAAAAAAAGTTGGCTTTTGCCAACTTTCATAACAAAATAACAACCGTTATTTAAGGGTAAAATTAATAGGTACTGTAAAAGCTACATTAACAGGTTTTTGGCACTGCAAGCCCGGTGCCCATTTGGGCATTAAACCAACAACACGTAAAGCCTCGCGGTCGAGCAAGGGGTCGATACTACGGGCAATACTAATTTTTTCGACCTCGCCTTTTTTATTAACAATAAAACTTACAAATACTTTACCCTGTATACCATTTAGCTTAGCCATTTCGGGGTAATTAATATTACTTGCCAAAAACTTTAGCAATGCCTTTGTACCACCCGGGAACTCGGGCATTTGTTCGGCAGTATAAAAAAAATCGGGTTCATCAATTGTTTCCTCGGTAGCAATTGCAATAATATTAATTGGCACATCGGTTGGAGCATCGTCCCAAATGTTTGGGTCATCAATATCAACAATACCCGAGTTGTCAATAATATCGATAACCGAAACATGTTTTTTTGGCGGTTCAACATGTTTTGGCTCCTGATAAGTACGTACCGGAATAAGTTCGCTTTCGTAATCGAAGTTAGCAGTACCGATAAACCCAACAGTATTTTTTTTATCGGTAGCCCAGTTAAAGGCAGCTAAAACTGCTGTTAACGAAAGTATCATACCTATTTCGAAAAATAAAAAGCGTTTGCCTTGCAAATCGGCTTTTTCGTTTTTTTTGCTTTTCATTGTACTAAATTTTATGATGTTAATATTTTTGTTTATTAATTTACAGAGGCTGACAAATTATTTTTCCATAATTTATTTTTGTAACCGCTCATCGTTTTTTATTTAACCAAAAAATAATTTTATGGAATTACTTTTAAGCTTAACTCTAACCAATAAAAGTTTATGCCTTTAAAAATATCACTAAAACGAAATAAACTATCGGATAAAACCGACAATGAGCTTTTGGTTTTATTTAACCATAATAACGACAACCAAATAATTGGTGAGCTATACAACCGGTATAACCACATTATTTTTGGTGTTTGCATAAAATATTTAAAAGATACCGAGCTTGCCCGCGATGCAATGCTACATTTGTTTTCACAATTGTTCGAACTGCTTAAACGTTATCAGGTTAACGATTTTAAAAACTGGATGCTAACAATTACACGTAACCATTGCTTGCGCGAAATTAAACTTAACAGCCGCTTAGTTCCATACGCTCTTTGTGCCGAAAAAGAAACTGCTGTTGATTTTATGGAAAACGAAGACCAAATTGATCATATATACGCGCGCGAGAGCATGTTACTGTATTTAGATAATGCACTTAAACAGCTTAAACCGCAACAAAAACAATGTATCGAACTTTTTTATTTACAAAACAAAAGTTATGTTGAAATTACCCAAACTACCGGCTTCGAATTAAAAAAAGTTAAAAGTTATATTCAAAACGGTAAACGGAACCTGCAAATAATTATTGACGAACTTAAAAAACAAAAAAATGAATAACCACTATAATACATGCCCAACTGCCAAACAATTTACTTTATACTTAACAGGCAAAGGCAAAAAAAAATTTAACAACAGCTTTGAAAAACACCTTGCAACATGCCAACTATGCCAACAGGCAATAGCCGGTTATAAACTTGTATCGGCTACCCCGGCCTACATTAACTATATTAAAAAACCCAAATTTATAACCACAAAAACAAAAAATATTAAACTGGCATGGTCGGTTGCAGCATCGTTAACTTTACTGATAGCAACAGCCGTATATACTACCTTGTATTTTACTTACAAAACAAGCTATAACTTAGTGGCCATTAACGATTGCGAAAACATGTTTACCAACCAAACAATTAAAACACTGGGCACCAAAAACATAAAAAATTACTCGCATAGCCAATATTGGACAGTTGACCAAAACAACCAGCTTATTGTTAACGACAGCTATATTAGCCCAACCCAAATTAACAAAGCTATTAATAACACTATACCGGTACAACAAGTTATTGTTGAAATTAGTACCAACAACGTAACTTTTGCAAACCAACTTATTAAACAAATTAAATCCGAAAAAAAAGTACCGGTTTATACTTTTTCAAAACCGGTACCCCATAAAAAGAACTAACCTCCATGAAGGGATTTCGGAGGTTAGCTAAAAATAGGGTGTTTCTCAAAAGGGTATTTTTCATGGGCTAAACAGGCTCTATTATTCGTTTTGTTTAGCATCTTTTCTTTTAACAATTCAAAACTATATATTTTTTTAATTACAAAATTCACAAATGTATAATTGGTAGCTTTAAATAATAATTCGGGCTATGTGAATTAATAAGCGGTAATAAAAATTAAAATTTGTCAACCATTTTTACTTTACCCGCGCAAAACAGGATTAACCTAAAAACAACTTTAACAACCAACATAATTTATTATTTGTTTATATAACGTAAATTGCACCCAACATTTTGCAATTAAAACCTAAGTTGAGCGGCTAAAGTAAAGCGAATAAGAGCTTTACTTAAGATATAACACCAGATAACTCAATTTAGGTAAAAATTAATTACCAATTAATAAACACAAAAAAAAATATACCGTATAAAACACCTACTACTTATAAAAACAAATATGAAGAAACTATTACTAATAAGCATTTCAATTGTTTTAATTTTAAATGCAAATGCGCAGCCTTGGGCAGCCAACTTACCAAACGATAAACTCGAAAACGGGCAATTATCGTTTTACGATTTACAGCAAGCCTTTAACCAATACAATATTGACCAATCGATAATAAAAGGCAATAAAATTGTTGATGGCAAAAAAATAAAAGTACCCGGCTGGAAACAATACAAACGTTGGGAATGGTTTTGGGAAACCCGTGTTGATATACAAACAGGTGCTTTCCCTAAACAATTGGCACTCGATAAACTTAAAAGCTTTAACAGCCAAAAGCGCGGGCAGGTTGCCGATACCGGTAACTGGCAGCCAATGGGGCCAAACTCGAGTTACGGAGGCTACGCCGGGGTTGGACGTATTAACTGCATTGCATTTCACCCTACCGACAACAACACTTTTTGGGTTGGAGCAGCATCGGGAGGAATTTGGGTTACATACAATGGCGGGCAAACATGGCAAATACTTAACAACCAAACCGAGGTTTTAGGCGTTAGCGACATTGCAATACCAACCGATTACCAAACCAGTAATACAATATACATTGCTACCGGCGACAAAAATGGCGGTTCTAGCTGGTCGCTTGGCGGACAAAACTATTGCGACAATAATAGTATTGGCGTACTTAAAAGTACCGACAGCGGGCAAACATGGCAAACCACAGGTTTAACTTACACCGTGTCGCAAAATAAACAAATTGGAAGGTTGCTTATACACCCTAAAAACAACAATGTTATTTTGGCCGGCACATCTGACGGAATATATAAAACCGAAAACGGCGGACAAACCTGGGCTCTAACTTATAGTGGCGAATATGTTATTGATATTGAGTATAAACCAACCGACTCTGTTACAATTTATGCATCGACAAAAAAAAGCGGGGCATCAAAAATTCTAAAATCAACCGATGCTGGCAACAGCTTTACAACAATAAAAATATTTAGCACAAACTCGGCCCGCGCTGAAATTGCTGTTACACCAGCTAACCCCGACTATTTATACACAATAGTTGCAAACCGCGATGGCGGGCTCGAAACTATTAGCATGTCAACCGACAGTGGCGACAATTTTACACAAATAGTAAATGGCGATAACGAGAACCGATCGTACCTTTATTACTACAGCGACGGTTCGGGCGATAACAACGGACAGGGTACATACGACCTTTGCATTGCAGCATCACCATTAAACAAAGACATTGTACTTATTGGCGGAGTAAATACATGGAAAAGCTCAAATGCAGCACAAAACTGGACCATTTGTAACATGTGGACAAGCTATGACGGTTATAACTTTAGCAGTGCCCCCGAAGTACACGCCGACAAACACAGCCTTACATACCGCCCCGATGGTACTTTGTTCGAAACCAACGACGGCGGTGTTTATAAATCGACAAACAACGGGTTGTCGTGGACTGACATTACCAACGGTATGGCAATTAGCCAATTATACCGGTTAGGCGTATCGCAAACTAATAAAAATTTGGTAATTACTGGTTTACAGGATAACGGCACTAAACTACACGATAATGGCGAATGGCACGACGTTAAAGGTGGCGACGGTATGGAATGTATTATTGACTATACAAACAGTAATTATCAATACGGAACTTATGTAAACGGCGAAATTGAACGCACAACCGACGGATGGTCGTCGTACAACACTAAAATAATATCGAAAAATATACCCGACGAAGAAGGCGGCCACTGGGTTACTCCTTATGTTATGAACCCCAAAAACCCTTCAGTACTTTACGTTGGCTATACCGATGTTTGGCGAACTAACAATCGTGGCAACAGCTTTACCAAAATTGGCGCGTTAAACTCATCGGCAAAACTAAGGTCGCTGGCAGTTTCGCCGGCCGACACGGCAACAATAATTGCCGCCGACTTGCGAAACATTTGGATAACCACAAACAGCGGCTCAACATGGACAAAAATTAACAGTAATTTACCTTTATCGACAAACCAAATTACTTACGTTACTGCAGGCTATTTAAACAAAAACGATATTTGGGTTACAATGGGCGGTTACAACAGTAACCGGGTTTTTTACTCGAACAACGCGGGCGAAAATTGGACAGATATATCGGACGGGCTCCCACCCTTGCCCACAATGTGCATTGTACAAAACAAACAAATTACAAACTTTAACCAACTTTATGTTGGTACCGACGCCGGTGTTTATGTAAAAAATGGCACCAACCCGTGGCAACGTTTTTCAAAAGGCCTGCCTAATGTTTACGTGTCGGAACTCGATATTTATTACGACGAAACAAACCCAGGTAACAGTATGTTACGTGCAGCAACTTTTGGCCGTGGTTTATGGGAGAGCAATTTAATTATTCCTATACTCGAATCCCCAATAGCAGAGTTCGAAGCCAACCTTACCACGATAAAAATTGGCGAGGCTGTTACTTTTACCGACAAATCGACAAATACACCAACAAAATGGGAATGGTTTTTTGACGGCGGTTCACCTGAAACATCGCAACAACAAAACCCGCAAATAACATACAACGCACCTGGCAAATACAGTATTAAGCTTATTGCATCAAACTCATTAGGGTCCGATACAATAATAAAACAAGACTATATTACTGTTACCGATTACATTTCGGCTTCGTTTTCGGCAAGCCCCTTACAGGGTATTTACCCGCTAACAGTTAGCTTTACAAATAATTCGGTAAACGCAACAACCTATCATTGGACATTTGGTAATGGCCAAACATCGGACGAAAAAGACCCGCAGGTTACTTACACAAAACCTGGCAGTTATAAAGTGTCGCTTTACGTATCGAACGCGAACCTTAACGACAGCCTTGTGCGCGACAACTTAATTATTGTTGACTGGCCCACCCCGGTTACCCAATTTGAAGCAACCCCTGTTACCGGAGTTGAACCATTGACGGTGAAATTTAACAACCTGTCGGAACACGGTGTAAACTACATTTGGGATTTTGGCGACAACGCTACGTCGAACGAGCAACACCCCGAGCATGTTTACAATACAGGTACATATACTGTTAAACTCGAGGTATCGAACCCTAATGCAACAAAAGTTATTACTAAAAATAATTTTATTGTTGTTAAAAATGCCGATGCAATTAATGCTACAGAAAAACATGGCATAAAAGTTTATCCAAACCCGGCTTACGATATAATAACCATTAGCTCAAACAACACTAATAACAGCGAATGTAGTATCGAAATTTATAACATTATTGGCAAGTTAACCGAAAAACGTATTTTAACCAATGCCAGGTTTATTAACGAAACAATTAATGTAAAACAATGGCCAAAAGGCCAATACTTTATAAAAGTAGTTGTCGACAATAAAGTTGTTATGGACAAAATTATGGTTGAGTAGGCGTTAAAAGTAAAAAAAAACAGGCTGCCGATAAAAATACCGGCAGCCTGTTTTTTTTAATAACCGTTATTATTACTCTTTATTTTCAGTTTCTTTTTCGGTTTTAGTTTCATCAGTTTGGTCGAGCATTGCCAACATATCGTTGCTTTGTAGTATGTTGTACCATTGCAATACTTTTTTCATGTCCGACACATAAACCCTGTCAATGTCGAACCCGGGTACAACCAACTCAAAGTATTGTTTTATTTGAGTATTGTCCGATTTGTGGCTCAAACATGCCGCACCATTTTCTTTATCGCGTATAGCTTTAAAAATATCGTTAAGCGGTTTATCGTCGCCTTCAAGCATGTAAATAGCTATATCGTCGAGCGCGCTAATTTTTGCGGTTGAGTAAGCCGGCATACGTTTTTTATCTTCAATATTTTCGACAATAACACCGTTTTTTGTAGTCGAAATAAGTTTATATAGACCCGATTGGCCTGAGATTGCTAAAATATCTTTCAACATAAAATTAAAAATATTAATTAGGGCGCAAATATAACATTATGATTTAAAAAAACACATTGAATAAAATGTTTAGTTATAATAAAATTAACAATTACACAAAGCCACGTTCTTTTTTAATGCTTTCGTAAGCCTGGTTAATTTTTTGGAACTTGTCTTTTGCCGATTCCTGTACATCGGTTCCAAGGTATGCCACCTTGTCGGGGTGGTACTCTACAGCCATTTTACGATATGCTTTTTTAATATCGTCGTTGCTGGCATTTGGCTTTAGTCCTAAAATGCTATATGCTGCATTTGTGTCGTTGTAAAACATCGATTTTATTGAATTAAAATCGCTGTTACTTACCCCCATGTTTGAGGCAATTGTATGAATAAGGTCGGCCTCCGATTTGTGAGTTGTACCATCGGCAATAGTAATTCCAAAAAGATAATGCAACAATTGAAGGCGCGACGAGTAATCGAGGTG
>CAZJCR010000095.1:0-13613 GCA_964544385.1 uncultured Bacteroidales bacterium | reverse complement strand
TAATCGCCATAATCAAAAGCCCCGCTAAAACCATCACCACATTTGATTGATTTATAGGTATATGCATTTAAGGTAAGATACAATCCACAAATTGAATCGTCTTGGTTAAGCGTAATATTACAATGTCTTTCAGGAAAAAAAGATTCATTATAACCATCATAAGCCACTGCATAAAGGTCGGTTTTGCTACCGCCTATTCCATTTTTTGGCATTGCAACAAACTGATTGTGAAAATTAGTGCAGCTAGAACTACAAGCTATATCACATTCAAATTTTTTGTTTTTGCTTACAGTAAAACCATCCCAATATGCCATATTGCCCCAAGTGGTATCAGCGTAATGCATAAAATTCAGGCATTCTATCTCAAAATTCCAATATCCTCTATAATTTGCAATATATTGGTTGTATTGGTAAGTCCTTTTCCAAATCCATGAATAATCATACATCTCCATAAGTGAATCTGAAAAAGTTTGAAAATTTACAGTATAACAATCACCACAACTACGCGTTGCCGATTGATATCTGTCGCGAGAAACAGCAGGATAAGATTTATTATTTGCTGTTGATACAGCGTTTTTGTTCCCTTGTAATGCCTGAATAGCATATACATTTTCGGGCCTTTGGGCTAAAAGGCTCATTGAGCAACATAAAAATGTTGCAATAAATAAATACATTTGTTTCATAATGCAATTTTTAAATTATTACTAATTGTGTTAGTACTCAGGGACGGCAGAAAGTTTTGGCGAACGCTGCCGTTCCGTTTTTAAAAACTTGTTTAATTTGTTGTTAGTTTTAATGTTGGGATTTTATATTGTGCAAATTCAAAAACACCAAAAAGAACTCCGCAATACACAAAGTCGCCCATAATGGTATTTTTAAAGAATGGAATTGCGGCAGTGTAGCAAGCAATCAAACCACTATAATTGTTGGGGTACATTGTTCCCGAAAACCAAACTCCAAAGTTTGATATAATAAAAAACAGAGTTGAAGCCAATATGGAAGCAATAATTAACGATTGTGTTTTTATTTTCTTTAAAAGCGCAAAACCCACAAACCCGATAATTATAAAGGCCGCGTAAGTCCAGTAAAATCCCGAATAAAACCAAACAAAACTATCAAAAAACCGACCATACACTACATTATTTATAAACAAATCGCTAAACCACATTGCAACAATTGGTATTATAATAGCTATATGCTTTTTCGAAAAATAAGCAGCTCCAAACAAAGCCATTGCACTAACAGGAGCAAAATTTGGCGGGTGTGGAATTAGTCGGCTAAAAGCTGTTAAGAAAACTAAAAGGGAAAGAATCCCGAAACGAATGTCAATTTTTTGTTTTTTCATTTAAGCTGCAATTTTAGTTAAACAATAATATTGTTTGATTTTGCAGCTTACGATGATATAGAAATACCAATAAAAACATCGTTATGATAAGCTATCCGTTCGCCGCAGACTGCAAAAATCTATGTTTTACTGGCAGGTCTTCTGACTTATCTCATTCCGAAAACCTTCCCATCACTTATGTAACAGTGGTGTCTTTTTCGGAACTGCATTGAGAATTACAGCAGCGGGAACTGTTGCCGATTTACACGGTATTCCCTTTTAATTTCGGTTTCAATTTTAACTATTTATAAACTGAAACTTGAAAACCAATAATGGTGCAAATGTACTTGTTTTATTATGTTATTGGCAAAATATTTTATTTTTTTTAACAATATTGTTGGCAATAATTGTTGTTATTTACAGTAAAGCAATTAGTTAATGGCAAAAACATTAATTGTAAAACAAAACCACTAAATAAAGTATCACAATGCAATGTTGTTTTAAAAATATGGTAATACACAAAACATAAACGCTACTTTTGGGGCAAATTTTTAAAGCAATGCAAAAAAAATTCGACTGGTTTATTACCGGGCTTTTATTAATGATAGTATTGGCCTATTTTTTTCCGCAAATTGGTAAAACCAACGGTATGTTACCAATGAAAACAATTACCGAGGTTGGTATAACCCTTGTTTTCTTTTTTTATGGCCTAAAACTAAGTATTTACGAGTTTAAAGACGGTATGCGCAACTGGCGTTTACATATTTGGGTACACATATCAACATTTATAATTTTTCCGGTTATAATTTTATTAGCATATCCTTTTATAAAAACCGAAAGCCAAAAATTATTATGGCTTGGAATGTTGTTTTTAGCTGCATTGCCATCAACAGTTTCGTCGGCTGTAGTTATGGTATCGATAGCTAAGGGCAATGTGCCGGCAGCAATTTTAAACGCCAGTTTGTCGGGGTTAATTGGTATTATTGTTACTCCTTTATGGATAAGTTTTTTTATGCAAACCGGTAACAATAGTTATAGTTTGCCAGGTATTTTTTTTCAGTTAATAATTAAAGTAATTGTTCCGGTTATTGCAGGTATGTTGCTTTACCGGTTTTGGGGCAAATGGGCAAGGTTGCACCGTAAAATTTTAATGTCGTTCGACAAAATTGTTGTTCTGCTGATAGTTTTCCATAGCTTTTGCAATTCGTTTTCGCAAAATATCTTTAAAATTATATCGATAAAACAACTAATAGTTTTATTTGCCATTGTTATACTACTTTTTATTATTGTTTATAATATTATGGCACTTGTGGCAAGGTTAAAAAACTTTAACCGTGCCGATACAATAGCGTTACTTTTTTGCGGCTCAAAAAAATCGCTTATGCACGGCAGTGTATTCTCGAAAGTATTATTTGCAAACTCGCCATACATTGGTATTTTTTTAATACCTATAATGTTGTACCATGCAATGCAAATTGTTGTTGTAGGCTTTATAGCCCGCAAAAAGGCAAAACAGTTAACAATAACAAATAACCCAAAGTTGAACAACACTTTTGTAACAAAAAAAGGCATTAATAAGGCCTGAGTTGAGCATTTTAAGCAAACAAGCTCTTTACTTAGGTATAACCCAAGCGCACTATTTGTTGTGTTTTACTAACCAACTTAAGCTAATTTTTTGCACAAGTTTAAACCAATTAAGCGAATCGCTCAATTTGGGTAATAGTAACAAATTTCAAAAACAATTAACGGCACCAAAACCTACCAAGCAGGCAACTTAAGTGTTTTAAAAAATTTTTAAACCTGTTTTTTTGGGGGGGCACCAAATTGTCCGACAAAGGAACAAGGTGTCCATTATCCATCTCGAGCCATGGCGTTGTAACATCGACAACCTTTTTTTTGTGCATATTGTTTACCAGGTGGTTTGGGTGTACGCGTGTAAACATGTTTTTTGGCAAGTCCCATTCAAGTTCGTCAATCGACGCTACCGAATGTGATTTAGTTCCATCGGTAAAAAAAATAAAAGTATTGCCATTACTGTACTCAACACGTAAAATCGAATTCAAATTACACGATAAGCCATCGTAAAAAAAATCGGGTATTTTACTTTTATTTTTTTGCATAATACAAATTTAACCCGCTAAAATTTGCTTTACCAGCACAATTATTAAACTATCAGTAAACATTAGCAATTGTAACTTTTTACCGAATATTTGTTTTTTTTACCCTACAAAACAACCGGTAATAAACAACCGATAACATTTTTTTCTATATTGTTTTAATGATACAGGCATCGATAAAAATAATATTTATAATTATTATTGTTATATGTAGCCGGGTTTTACCTGCACAAAACAATAATATTAAATTTATTGACGATAATTATACCACTTTTTTTAGGTTAGATACCGATAACGGTTTACCTGCCGGTAAAGTACTCGACATTGTACAACACCCTTACGGTTTTATTTATATTGCAACAATAAACGGCTTGTGCCGTTACGACGGTTATAAAACCGAGATTTTTGTAAACCAGCCTAACGATACCAATACAATACCCGGCAATTATGTTACATCGCTGGCAATCGATAGTTTAAACAATTTATGGGTTGGCACCAAAAATGGTTTAAGTATTTTTAATAACAACAGGTTTATAAATATTCCGGTACAAACATCGACAACCACAGGCATTAGTAACGCATACGTGCGTAAAGTATATTATGAAAAGGGCAAATATGTTTGGGCCGAAACTGTTGATGGTGTTTTAAACCAAATTGATATACTTAATTTATCGGTAAAACATTTTAAACACGAAAAAATTCTTGCATCTCGCTACGACTATCATTCAATTTTTCAGGATAACAAAGGAACCATATGGTTAGGCGGTCGCGATATTGGCCCATACATGTTCGATACAACAACAAGCCAGTTTACACTGCTTAAAGCCGACCCGAACAACCATGCAAAAAAACGCGACAACGACATTGCATGTATTTACCAAGACAGTAAAAACCGATACTGGATGTGCGCTACCGACGGTTTTTATCAATATTTTAGCCACAACCAAACTTTTAAAAAATGGCTCGCAACATCGTCGTTTGCTATTACCAGCAATTGCGACAGTACCTTGTTTATTGGCAGTGGCTATGGCCTTTATAAGTTTAATATTTACACAAAAACATTTACCGTATATGTTAACAATCATAACAACATTCAATCGCTTATTAATAACCATATTAACTGTCTTTTTATCGATATTAACAATAATTTATGGATAGGTACAAACAATGGCGTTTCGGTTTTGCTGCAACAAAACAATTTA
Source organism: uncultured Bacteroidales bacterium (assembly GCA_964544385.1). Lineage (GTDB taxonomy): Bacteria > Bacteroidota > Bacteroidia > Bacteroidales > SZUA-534 > CAZJCR01. The sequence goes on along the minus strand of CAZJCR010000095.1, from coordinate 8,970 downwards.
TTCAGGCATTATAAAAATATTGCAGGCAATAACAATTCATTATCGAACAATAATGTAACCTGCTTTTTACAAAACACCGACACAACTGTATTAATTGGCACCCAGGGCGGTGGTATAAATATTTGGAATTATAATAACGACAACTTTACAAAACTTACCGACAATAACAACCACCGGTTTAGCAACGAGAATATATCGTGCCTTTATTGCGACAACGATGATAATATTTGGATTGGGCTTTGGAGTGGTTTTGGTTTTTATAAATATCAAAATAAAACTAACACCCTAACCCAGTATGCTTTAGACAAATTTTCGCGCAAAAGCGATTGGTACGCAGCGTTTTACCACGACACCAATAATTTGTTTTGGGCTGGCATGTGGGGTGCTTCGGGCGTTATGTTTTTTAATCGCCAAAAAGGAGCTTTCGAACCGTATATTTTACGCTCAATGCAATCGCCCAATATTAGCCCGTTAAAAAAAATATCAGTTATCAATAACATTGTTTTTATGCAGGCAGCAAACGGTTTAATACATACATACAACACAAGTAACAACACTTTTTGCCTGCTAAAACAAACACTTGGGCATATAATGCCTTACCATGAAAAACATGTTAAAACTAAAATATTAAATATTGCCCCAAATACCACAATTAATCAAGCCGTTACTTTTAACAATAATACATATTTAGCAACAACAAACGGGCTTTTTATAACCGATAGCTCTTTTTTACCAATGCAAAAAATTACCGGCAATAACGTTTTTGCAATATTACCACTACCTAATAAAAATTGTTTTTACAGCTCTGACAATGGAGTATATTACTACTGTAACAAAAGTAATAAACACGCTAAAATAATTGAACATAAAAACGTCAGTATTAACACAATCGAAAACAACAAACAACAAATTTACCTTGGCACAAATAATGGAATATTGTGTTATAATACCAAAACAGGCAAACCCGACAGCCTATTTAACATACATAAAAGCTTAATAGGCAACTTTGTAATAGTTTACAAAATAAAATGCACAAACACTAATAATTTATGGATAGCAACTAATAACGGCTTGTTTTTTATCGACCTTGGCAATACAAAAAAATCGACATGTTTTAATGTGGTAAACTCGCAAAATAAAGGTTTAATAACAAATACTATTTACGATTTAGCTATCGACACTTTATTAAACAAAATATGGCTTGCTACCGACAAAGGTTTGATAACATTTAATATTAGCCAAAAAACTTTTGAACAAACAAATACTATTTTACAACCTGTTTATGGCATAGCTCAAAATAACAATACCCTTTGGCTTGCTACCGAAAACGGCTTATTTAATTATAACAAACAAACCAACCTAACCGGCGCGTATAACAGTTACAGTAAATACGACCTTACATCGAGGCTTACAAAATTTATAACCCCCGACAGCCTTGGCAATATTTGGGTTGGTACAACCGATAACGGTTTAAACATTGTCGACAAAAACACTTATTCAATTACCCATTTTTTAAGTAACCCCACCGATACGGCATCGCTTTGGGGAAACGAAACAAATTCGATAGCAGCAATAAATAAAAACACCGTTTGGGCAGGTACTCAAAACGGCATAACTGTTTTTACAAATTATAAACCCACTAAACACATAACAACCAATAACGGTTTACCACATAACAGTATTTTAGGAATGGTTACACAACCACAAAGCCTTGTATGGGCTGTAACTCCAAAAGGCTTAGTACTTATTAATACTAACAGTTACAACATTGTAAATTTTGCCGACAACTTTGGGCTTAAACCATCGGCTTTTAACGGCGCAATTTATAAACTAAAAAACAACAACATTTTACTTGGCACTAATAATGGTTTTTATTGTTTTAATACCAATAAAGTAAAAAATGTACTAAATAAAAACACACCAAAAGTAACGGGTTTTAAAGTGTTTAATAAATACCGCGAGATTGATTTTACAACCCAAAACAGCATTGTTTTAAACCACGACGAAAACTTTTTTACTATCGAATTCTCGTTGTTTGCTTTCAACCAAAATAAAACCAATTACACATACAAATTAGTAAACATTGACCCCCAATGGGTTACAACCACAAACAACTACGCAACTTACACCAAAGTAAGGCCCGGCCGATACTCATTTTTGGTTACAACCCAAAACAATATTGAACCTTATAACTTTAACATAATAATTACACCACCCCTGTGGCAAAAAACCTGGTTTATAATTCTCGAAATTATTTTAGCCCTTTTATTAATAGGATACCTTTATTACCGACGAATAAAACAATTCAAATTTCGCGAAAAACATATCCTGCTCGAACAAAAAATGCTACGCTCGCAAATGAACCCACACTTTGTTTTTAACGCGTTAATAGCCATACAAAGCTTTATTTTTAAAAACGACCCCAAAGAGGCTGGCCGCTACCTGTCGAAATTTGCAAAACTAATGCGGCTGTTTTTAAACAATTCGCGCAGCGAATTTATTGTTTTAAACAACGAAATTGACACTATTACAAATTACATGGAGCTACAAAAACTAAGGTTCGACAATAATTTCGATTTTGAAATAACATGCCATGCAAATACCGACCCCGAAAAAATAAGCATACCACCAATGCTAACGCAACCTTTTATCGAAAACGCAATTGAACACGGCTTTAACGGTATTACCTACAAAGGTTATATTAAGGTAAACTTTTGTGCAAACCAAAACTGGCTCGATATTGTTATTACCGACAATGGTAAAGGTGTCGATAACACAGTTAACACAAACAAAAACCACCAATCGCTTGCAACAATTATTACCCGCGAACGGCTTAGCTTTTTTAGCAACAAAAACACTACCTATAAGCTTATAATTACCAATAACAACAAAACTAACATTAACCAAACCGGAACAACAGTAACAATACAAGTACCATATAAAACCGAATTTTAACACAATTAATTTATGACAGCAAAAGCAATTATTATTGACGATGAACTACGCGCACGAACCACTTTGAGCCAAATGCTGAACATGTATTGCCCAACAATTGAAATTACCGGCCAGGCCGACAGCGTATTGTCGGGGCTTACCCTTATTAAGCAAATTAACCCCGATATAGTTTTTTTAGATATTAAAATGCCCGATGGTACAGGTTTCGATCTGCTTAACAGGCTTGAGAAAATAAACTTTGCCCTTATTTTTTTAACCGCTTTCGACGAGTATGCAGTTAAAGCATTTAAGTTTAGTGCTGTTGATTATTTATTAAAACCTATTGACCCCGACGAGCTTAGCGCTGCTGTTGACCGGGCAATTGACACACTTAAAAACAAAACCAACCAACTTGCCCCGCTTATCGAAAACCTGAAAACTATTAGGCGCGAATCGAAAAAAATTGTACTTAAAACTGCCGAAAGTATTTATTTAGTAAGTATTGCCGATATTATACGGTGCGAATCGACAGGAAATTATACGCGATTTTTTTTAACCGACAAAAAAGCAATTTTAGTTTCACGAACATTAAAAGACTACGACGAATTGCTAACCGAGTACGGGTTTTACCGTGTCCACCAGTCGCACCTTGTTAATTTAAGCCACATTAACAGGCTCGATAAGGCCGATGGTGGCGTAATAATAATGAACGACGGACAACAAGTACCAATATCGACACGTAAAAAAGATGCACTTATAAAGGCTATTAACGATTTGTAGTTTTTACAGCTTAAGCATGCTTATAGCTTGTGTTATAATTTTATGATGGTCGAAAGCAAGCGCAGGCAAATCGGTTATATTAAACCACGCAAGGCTTTTTGCATCGTCGCCTGCCTTTGGCGTAATATTTTGCGGAGCCACGCCGTGGTAAACAATGCTAACACAATGTCCGCGAGGGTCACGGGTTGCATCGCCATAAGCCCTAAACTGCAAAAGTTCAACCCCGGTTATGCCTGTCTCTTCGGCTAACTCGCGCAAAGCAGCGTGGCTTAGCTCCTCGTCCTGGTCAACAAATCCTCCTGGTAGTGCCCAACTATCTTTATAGGGGTCGTTCAACCGTTTTATTAATAATATTTTTGTAACATTATTAACTTTTTTAGTAACAATAATATCGGTTGTTACCATTGGGCGTGGGTATTTATATGTAAACAACATAACAGCTAATTATTATTATTTTTGTTGCTAAAGGCAAAATACCAAATTGCAGCTATAACAATTATTATTACTATAATTTTTATTAACAAACTGGGCATCATAACTTTACAAAATTCGTTTAATTATACGCAATTTATGCGTGTATTCATTTGTTTGGCGGTTGTAAATTCCCTGGTGGTCAATGCCATCGGTACGTACATAGCCCGATGCATGTATTATAGTGCCGTTGCCGGTTAAAATACCAACATGAGTAATGTTGCCAAGGTCGTTGTCAAAAAAAGCAATGTCGCCGGCTTGCGCCTGATGAACAAAATTAACAACTGTACCAAGTTGTACTTGTTGCGATGCATCGCGTGGCAACTGTATGCCTGCTATCTTAAAACAAACCTGTACCAACCCCGAGCAGTCGACTCCTAAAATTGTTTTACCACCCCATAAATATGGGGCATTTAAAAACATTTGTGCAGTTTGTAACACATTACAGCTTGCCTGTAACGGTTGTGGCAAATTAAAACCAATGTTACCAATATTAAAAGAACCATCGGGGTTTAAAAACGGTAAAATACTGCCAGCTACCAATGGCTGGCTGCTATTGCAACCATTTTTAGTTACCTGCCCAAGCTGGTGGTTAAAAACTGCATGGTTGTTTTTATTTAGCAAATCAAAAAATCGATTGTCAATATCAGTATGTAACTTGCGATTTATGTAACCTGTGTAATTGTCGGCAATGTTTGTAATTAGCAACCAGTTGTTAAAAACATCGTTAACAGCATAATGCTCGCCAAACAATATTTGCGAAACCATCTCCGACGCCTCGTCGGGCAGCCGGCGCAATGCTATTAACGTTTGGGTACATATACCATACTGTTGCATACAATTTGTGTTTTTAATAAAATTAGCGGTAAAGTTAAAAAAACTGATATATGTTAATACATTTTTGTTTATCAATTGTTGTTTTGACAGTTCTTTTTATAATTTGCGCTAATTATAGTAAACTTATAACTTATTTACTGATGAGAAGAATAAATAAACAAATAGGCAACAAAAACCGGGTATTGGTAATTGTACTGTTTATACTTGCATCGTTAATAATATTGTTTTTTTTGCCCAACTTAGGTAAATTCAAATACGAGTACCAAAAAGGCCAACCCTGGAAACACGACGATTTAATATCGCCGTTCGACTTTGCTATTCTAAAAAGCGACAACGAGTACCGTACCGAGCGCGACAGCATTGCCCGCATATTTGCACCATATTTTAAAAACGACCCCGAAATATACAACCGAAACCTAAACGAATTTAACCAGGCTTTTACAGCCCGTTACGCCGAGTCGATAGTGGCATTGCGCAACCGGTATCCTAACAAAATTTTGAGCGACACCCTTAAAAGGTTTTGTAAAAAGTACTCGCAAAACATTTTAAACGACATTTATACCAAAGGCGTTGTTAATTACACCGACATTATTGAGCAAGTAAAACATGGCCACACTATTGTTGTTGTTAACCAAAATATTGCCACCAAACGCGATGTTGACAACTTATTTACTCAAAAAATTGCTTATAGTTACATTACCAAAAAACTCGACACCGATTTTCCTGATAAACAATACATTAAATCGTTAATTGAATCGTTAAAAATTTACGATTTTGTTGAACAAAACCTTTTTTACGACCAAACAACATCGGGCAAAGTAAAAGCCGATATGACTGGCCAAATATCGATAAGCCTTGGTATGGTACAGGCCGGCGAGCGCATAATATCGAAAGGCGAAATGGTAAATACCGAGAATTACCGCGTACTTGAGTCGTTACGAAAAGAGTACACAAAAGCTATTGGCTCAAACACATCTTTTAGGTGGATTTACATAGGTTATTGGCTGCTACTAATGGTTTCGCTCGGGGTTTTATACCTGTTTTTGTTCAATTTCAGGCGCGAGATACTCGACAGTTTTAAAAAATCGACATTTATTATTGTACTTGTAGTTATAATGGTAGTATCAACCAGTATAGTAGTCAGGTACAACTCGGTAAGCATATATTTACTGCCATTTGCCATGATACCAATAATAATAAACGCCTTTTACGACTCGCGCCTGGCGTTTTTTATACATTTAGTAACAATAATGATATGCGGCTTTTTGGTGCCAAACGGTTTCGAGTTTATATTTTTGCAATTTGTTGCTGGTGCAGTATCAATATTCAGGCTTACGCAGATGTACAAACGCGGCCACCTGTTTTTTTCGGTAGCTGTTGTAATATTGTCGTATCTAATAACATACAGTGCACTGTCGATAATACAAGAGGGCGACTTAGCCAGCATTAACTATCGTCAGTATTTATGGTTTTTAGTCAGTGGCCTGCTTTTATTATCAACTTACCCGCTAATATTTTTGTTCGAAAAACTTTTTGGTTTTATTAGCGACGTTACCCTTGTTGAACTTACCGACACCAATCACCCGGTATTACGCGAACTGGCCGAAAAAGCCCCGGGCACTTTTCAGCATGTAATGATGGTAGCAAACCTGTCGGAAGATGCAATACGCAAAATTGGCGGCAACCCATTGTTAATGCGCGTTGGTGCACTTTACCACGACATTGGCAAAACCGGTGCTCCCGGCTTTTTTGTCGAAAACCAGGTTGGCGGTAACCCGCACGACAGGCTGGCCTACGAAAAAAGTGCCGAAGTAATTATTGAACATGTTAACTACGGCGTAAGGTTAGCAAAAAAACACCACCTGCCACAATCAATTATCGATTTTATTGTAACACACCACGGAAACAGTTTAGTTAAATATTTTTACAATAAATACGCTAACGAACACCCTAACCAAATTGTCGACGAGTCGAAATTTATGTACCCGGGACCAACACCTTTTAGCAAAGAGACAGCAGTGCTTATGATGGCCGATGCTGTTGAAGCCGCATCGCGTACACTAAAAGAATATAACGAGAAAACAATTGACGAACTTGTTGAACGAATAATATCGAACCAACTAAACGACAACCAGTTTGAAGAGGCCGATATTACTTTTCGCGATATTTATATTATTAAAAACGCGTTTAAACAAAAACTTTTGAATATATATCACGCACGTATTGAGTATCCCGAAAGGATAAAGTAACTTTTTGTTTTTGGCATTAACCCAAATTGCGCGATTCCCGCTCACGATAAATACTTTGTAAAGCACTTGTCCACTTGGTTCAAACTGCTCAACTTTGGTGCTAATTATTATTAACAATATATGCAAAATATGCCCCGTTTTTTGTATTTTTGACTATTATTACGCATTAGTCAAATTACAATGTCAAAAAAAAACGTTAAGCAGCTAATTGTTAATACTGCCACAAATTTTTTTTCGCAATTTGGTTTTACCAAAACCACAATGGACGAAATTGCCAAACATATAAACAAGGCAAAAGGAGTTTTATACTACTATTTTAAAAGTAAAGAGGAGCTTTTTAACGAAGTTTTGATACAAGAATTAAACTCGACAAAAACCGAATTGAGCTGCGTTATTGCAAAAGACAACAATTCGTTAGCTACATTAAAAGAATACATTTTAGTTCGCCTAAGCTCACTAAACAAAGCCTTAAACTACCACGAAACCTTGAAAGCCGATTTTTTTGATAAATATAATTTTGCAAATAAAGTTAGAGATGACTTTGCCAATTACGAACGCTCGAACTTAACTTTAGTACTGAAAAAAGGGGAACTCGAAGGTTTTTTTGAAATTAAAAACATAGAGTTAACAGTTGAAACAATATTAATTATATTAAATAGTATTGAGATACCCTTGTTTATTCAAAAAATGTATCCAAAACTTGAAAATACTGTCGAAGAAATATCGTCGATGATATGCAATAGTTTACGTATAAAAAAATAATTATTTGACCAATTTTGATTTTTGGTCAAGTTGTTTTATACCTTTGTAATACCAGATTTTAATTAATAGCTAAGTTGAGCGGTTGGAGCTATGCAAACAAACGCTTTACTTAGGTATAATCGCGATGTAGAGTTTGTTGTGTTTCACTAATGAAGTGTAGTGAAATACTTACAAAATCTAAATCGATTGAGCGAACTGCTCAATTTGGGTAATAGCTAAAACTTGTAATAAACATAAACGCCTTTTAATGACAACAGTATCGCGGTTCATTTTAACAAAGGTGTTAGGTTGGAAAATTACTGGCAACTTTCCGGATATTAACAAAAGTGTTGTAATTTTTGCACCTCACACATCATATATCGACTCGGTTTACGGCAAGCTTTATTTAAACCAAACCGGAATAAACCATAAATTTTTGTCAAAAAAAGAACTATTCTTTTTCCCGATGAATTACATTATGAAGTGGTATGGTTCGATACCAATTAGAGGTGTAAAAGGAGAGAACGCTATTTTTATGGTTACAAAACTGTTCGAGAGCAATGCGAATATTCATATTATAATGTCGCCCGAAGGCCACTTAGCAAGAACAAGTAAATGGAATAAAGGGTTTTATTATATGGCAGTTAAGTCAAACGTTCCGATTGTTGTAGGTTTTATGGATTATAATAAGAAAGAAATTGGCATAAAAGGGGTTATTTATGAATTAGACAATGATGAAAAAGTAATGTCGGAAATAGCATTGATGTACCAAAATGTTGGGGCAAAAAATCCCGAAAGGTTTTCATTACATTTAAATTAGACAAAAATTTTTTGTCGTTTTTAATAGTATAAACTAATATATCATTATTCAATAAATTTATTTACTTTTGCCGCCGCAAAGGTCCCATAGTTCAATGGATAGAATATCAGATTCCGGTTCTGACGATCTGGGTTCGAA
>CAZJCR010000094.1:0-13694 GCA_964544385.1 uncultured Bacteroidales bacterium | reverse complement strand
TACTTACAAAATCTAAATCGATTGAGCGAATCGCTCAATTTGGGTTTTAGTCATTAAAGGTTAATATTTTGTCAAAAAAAAATCTTGCTGCACTGTTTGCCGTATACTGTGCATTGTGTAAATACTTATATTTAGCGAGTGAAAAAGTGCAAAACTAAACATTAAAATATTTTTTTTGATAATAGAATATTTAATGTTATAGTATTGAAAATTAGTTTGTTAATTCTTATCCTTCAGTTTTATATATGAAAAAACTATCAGTTTTAATAGTATTGGTTATTTTGTTTTTTACAAATTTAACCGCTCAAACTACATTTAATGGTACAGGCCTATGGAGCAATGTTGCAAATTGGGATAACGGTTTGCCCGACAATACAACCGATGCGGTTATTGCCGATGGTGCTCAATGTACAATTGATATTGATGCCCAATGTAATAATTTAGAATTTGCCGTTAATGGTACAGCAAACTCGTTATTGGTTATTGATGGGTCAAATATGCTTACTGTAAGTGGTAACATATTATATTCGGTGCCATCGGCCGATTTTACCCAAACTATTGATGCCGCAGATGGTACAATTAATTGTGCAGGGCTAACAATGCCAAACAGCGCGGTTAACCCCAAACTATTAAAACTTACTGCTAACAATGCCACAATAAATATTAATGGTAATTTAACCATGAACGGTAATGAAAACCGCAACCATATTGAATTTACAGGCAATGCGGTTTTAAATGTTAGTAGCAGCATAGGTAATGGCGGACGAATTATTGCCGGTGCAGCTACAATTACAATAGGTGCCGATTTTAACGTAAATACATTTACAGCCGGTACAAGTACAGTTGTTTTAAATAGTGCTGTAGCACAACGGGTTGATAATGTTACTTATTACAACCTTACACTCGACGGTGGCGGTAATAAATATTTAGTTGGAAATACCACAATTACAACCGACGGTACACTTACTTTTAATAATGCAGTACTTAATTTGGCAGGTTATTACCTTACCCTTACCCGTACTGCAACATTTGCAGGTTTAACGTCGGAAACAAACATGATTGATTTTGCCAATGGCGGCACACTTATAAAAACAGGGAATGCTGATGCCAGTCATTTTTTGCGTAATTATCCGGTTGGTACGGGTAGCCATTATACACCAATCGAGATAACATCGGTTACTGGTAGCGATGTATCAGGCGACTTGTACATTAGCCTTAAAAACCACAGGCATGAACTATTAAATGGAACCGACAATGCCCTTAACCGTTATTGGGAAATTTACTCGTCGAACTTAACGTTTTCGGCAGTAAGTGCTGTTTTTTATTACAACAATATTGATGCACAGGCACCGGTAACCGAAACCAATTTAGTAACAATTGGCCGGCTTGCCGGTACAACCTGGAATGTTGATGCTTTAGGCACATTATACAACCACGATAACAATACTATTACTTTTACTAATGTTGCCGATTTTATGGGCACATGGACACTTGGCGAGGCTGCCGGTTGTTTTGATGCCACTTTGCCCGACAGTTATACAATTAGTGCCGGCAATTGGAACACGGCTGCTATTTGGAATACCGGTATTGTGCCCGCCGATGGTGATAATGTTGGTATTTTGCATGCTGTAACTTTAAATACCACAGCAAACCCGGCACAGCTAAATGTTTATTCAACCGGTTCGCTTAATTTATATAACCAAAACATAACAGTTACCGGCAATACTATTGTATATGGTAAAATTACCGACAATAACAATATAGGTATAAACACATTTAGCGGTTTGTTAACTATTGAACCCGGTGGTAGTTTTACTACAGGTAACAGTTCGCAATTTGTGTTTGGCGGTGGTATTAACAACAATGGTACATTTGCAAAAACAGGTGCAGGGTCTGTAACTTTTACCAACCTGCAAACTATAGCAAACACAAGCGGTACAACACTTACAATAGCAGGAACTGTAACCAATACTGCCGATGGGGCACTTACAATTACTAACAATGCCGGAAGCCCCATAGTTTTTAGCTCGGTGTTTAATACCAATGCCAATGTATTGCTTACCGGTGCCGATAATATAACATTTAGTGGGGCATTTAATATTAATGGTGCTGTTGTTGTTGATAACCGAAATGCCGACACTGTTACAGTTACCGGAGCATTAAATGCTACGGTAGCTGCAAGTGAGTGGGTTAATAACATAAACTCGGTACTTTACTACCGTAATGCCAACCAACCTTTTAATACAGCAGGTATATTAAATGCCACTGCCGAAAATAATACTGTTATATATGGTTTAAATGGCAACCAAACAATATTAACGGCAGGCACTACCTATAACCATTTAAGTATTGAGGGTGGTGGCACAAAAACAGTAAACGGAAACCTTGATATTAATGGCAACTTAACTTTTACTAACCTATTGGCAAATGTAGCAGTTAACACCACAACAAATAATGTTACAGTTTTAGGCAATATACAGGCCTTTAATGCTGGTTTTACAGGTACTTTTACCCAAACTACCGGCACTTTACAGGCAAAAAACCTGTTGGTAAGCGGGGGCAATACTTTTAACTTAAACTCGCAGGCAACTTTTTCCGAAGATATTACAGTTACTAATAACTCGGTGTTTGGTATTAATAGTGCCGGTGGGGTAGTAGTAAATATTTTGGTGCGCGATATTATTGTTGACACCGGTTCGGAAATAAATAATGCCAACACAACATTTGTTAATAACCTTACAGTAAACCGTGGCGCAAATATTAATGGTTCGGTTAATTTGTGGCTCGATGCCAATAGTATGACCAACCTTATTATTGATGGTGATATTGAACATAATTTTACCGGTACACCAACAACATTCAAATTATATAACTTAACAATTAACCCGTTAGCAAATGTTACAAACGCCGGGTTTTTATTCGATATCGATGGGTCGGTAAACATAGGTTCAGGCTCAACATTTAACGCTGGCGGTTTTAACCATACAGTTTTAGTTAACTGGGACAATAGTGGAACTTTGGTATCGACCGGTACAATAGTTTTTGACGGTGCAACCCAAAATATTAATACCGAACCGGGGTTTAATAATGTTGCGTTTACAACCGCAGGTACAAAAACCTTTACAGGCGATATTACCATTGCCGGTAACCTTGATATTAGCAATGCTACACTTTTGCTGGGCAACAATACAACACCGCGCACACATGTAATAAACGGTAATTTTAATGTAAATAGCGGTGCTGTTAATACTAATAATGTCGATGTAGTACACTCGCTTGCCATAGGAGGTAGTTTAACTGTAAATGGCAGTTTCGATATTTATATAAATGCATCGCGTTACGCGTTACTTACATTTATTAACAATAATATACGCGAAATAAACGGAACCCCGTTAGCCTTTGAAATAAATGGGCTTAATCTTGCAGCAATGTCGGGGGTTACAAATTTAGGTTTAAATATGGTAACAGCCGCGGCATTTATAAACCGTGGCAATGTTGCCGTTGGTAGCAATGCCGAGTTTAATTTTAACGGTTATAGTTACGATTTGTATGGCGATATTATTATTGATAATGATGGTAAATTAACTGTAACACCAGGTTCGGAATTGTTGTTTAATGCCGCGGGAAAATCGGTACAAAATTCGGGCGAGCTTATTATTAGCGGCACCGCCGGAAATTTGGCAACAGTTTCGGCAACATCGGTTGCAAATAGTTTTTATATCGATAACCTGGCAGGTTCCGCGTTAACAATGGGCCATTATTTTGTCGATTACCTTACCGGTGATGGTATTACAGCCTATGCCGGGGCTACTGTTGATACAGTTGCCGATAATTTTAGCAATGGTACATTTGGCAGTAATTGTAACAGCACGCAATGTTTATTGTTAACCAATACCGATTTTTCAAACAATAATCCGGTAACTGCAACAAATGTTGTTTTTAACAATAATAGCACGTACAATATTGTCCGCACCAATGGTACCGGGGCAATAAATTTTGTTGATGCAACAGGTACAAAAGCCGGCGAAAGTTTTGACAACGATAATGGAAACCCGGGTACGCTTATTAACTGGAGTTATCCGGGTTCGGAATATTACACGGTAAGTAATGGCGATTTTTTAAACCCTGCAATATGGAACGCCGACCCATCGGCACATTTTACCGATGCGTCGGCAGTATTTAAAATTATGGACAATCACACCGTTACCCTTAACGGCGATATTGATGTACTTGAACTTATTGTTGGTAATGGTATATCGGGCAGCCTTATTATTGGCAACAATGCCGATGCACGTACCCTTACAACCCGCGAACAGCTTACGGTTAACCCCGGCGGAAGTATCGAGGCCGGGTCGGAGGCTGCGCATGTAGTTGTGGTTTATGGCAATTTAACCAATAATGGTAATATTAATTTGCGTGTTACATCGTCGGTTATTGCCAATGTTAATTTTTATGGTTTAACATCAGGAGTGTCGGGTTTAAACCCGGTAACATTTAATACCGTTACATTTAAACCCGGGAGCGTAACAACCGCATATACAGCAATGAACATTGGCCGAAGCGTTATAATTGAAAATGGCGCGGAGTTTAACGACGGCGGGCTTGTACATACAGTAGCCCGCGACTGGACCGAAACCGGCACCGGCCAGCGTGTAGGTGCCGGTACAATAAACTTTAACGGTACAATATCAACAATATCGGCAACCGATGCAACAAATATCGATTTTTACAACGTTGTTTGTTCGGGAGCCGGGGCTGTTTCGATAGCATCGAACACGGTGGCTTTTACTACTAATATTTTAGGTAGCTTAACTGTTAACGATACCAAAATTGTGCAGCTTACCGACGATAATGTTAATATAGCCGGCGACGTGACTTTTAACGTCGGTACACAATTATTGCCAAGTACAACTTTGGCATCGCTGGTAAACTTTAACGGCGCGGGCAATCAGCAAATTAACCTGTTGGGCGACGTGCAGTTTTACGATGTGGCTTTTAGCAATGCATCGGTAAAAACTGTTAACGGTACTATTAAAACTACACGTTACTTAACAATAAACCCCGGAGCTATTGTTGAGGGCAGTGCAAACCACGAAATTGGTAATACCATTACTGTTGATGGTACATGTAACTTTTCGGGAAATATTACAATGAAAGGTGGTAGTATTACCAGTACAAATACTACCATTAATTTTAACAATTTGGCCAATCTTTATATTGCAGGTAACATTTACCTTACTACAACAACGGTGCTCGATGTTATTGTTAGTGGTAATGTTGAGATACAAGCAGGTTATTTAATTATAAACAACAACACGTCGTTGCATGGTAATGGTACAGGTTCGTTTATACTTGGCGACGCTTTAAGCCTTTACATTCGCGACTATAACGGTTTCCCTGATAATTTCGCGTTGTATAATATTGCGCCAACATCGTATGTACGCTACGACAGGAATATGGACCAAATAGTACGCGGCGGGGCAAATGTTACCTATGGTAACTTATTGCTCGAAAATGTTGTTAATAGCGATGCCTGCCAACGTGTTGCCGACGGTGATATTAATATTTTGGGCTATGTAAGGTTCGAGTCGGACCCTGTAACTTTTAACCTTGCCGGATATAATTTAACACTTGACGGCAATATTAACACCGCCTCAAATGCCATTATTGATATGACAGCAGGTGGCACACTTACCCTTAATGCCGACGACGCGGTTCAAACAATAAGTGCAGGTACTTATAACCTTACCAACATGGTTTTTACATTGGCATCGCCAACATTAAACAGGGCAAAAACAATTGCCGCAGGTGCTAATATTACAATGAGCGGTAATTTAACTGCCACTTGCGGTAGTACATCGGCTTTGCTGCTCGATATTATTTGTAACGATAACAGTATAACAGGCTCGCCACAAAACCTTTTGCTTGGCCAAAATTGTAGGTTAACAACTACGGCAGCTAATGTTGGTACTAACATTTTTAACAATTTTAGCGGTACTGTTGATATTGAAAACGGCATAGTTCATTTTGCAAAAACCGACGGTTTACAATATATTCCCGATGGATATGTATATGGCGATGTAGCTTTTACCGGTACACAAATAAAAGAGGCAACCGGAAACATACTAATAAATGGTGATATTGGTGTTGTAACAAACACACCATATTTTAAACCAGCCGGTAATACAATAAATATTGCAGGTAATTGGTCGTTAGGTGTTGCAAATACACGCGTTGCCGATTTTTTACCTACCGACACAATAGTTTTTTCGGGTATCGACCAGTCAATTACCGCGAGCAACTTTAATAATATTAATGTTAAAAATACTGGTACAGCTACAATAACAGGCAATATATTGGTTTATGGCGATTTAAACATTAAAAACGGGGCTACCTTTGCCGCCGGTATACGCAATATCGATATATATGGCAACTGGGTTGTTGAACCTGCCGGTTTTTTTACTCAACTTTATAATGGTACAGTAAATTTTGTAGGTACAACAAATAATCAAACTATTGTTAGTAACGACAATAGTTATTTTTGGAACCTTACAATTAATAAAAACGAAGGCGCCGATTATCAAACCGTTACAGCAAACACAAATATTGTTGTAAAAAACAACCTTTTACTTACAGCCAATAAAGCTGTTTTTAACCTTAACAACTATCAGCTAAATATTGGTGGTTATTTTACAGTTTATAATAATATACATGTTGCCCATAATAGTTTTATACCCGGCAGCAGCACTGTTGTTTTCGATGGTACCGATGTTCAGTATATACGGCATTATAGTGCTTACCCGCTTACATTTAACAATGTTGTGTTTAGTACAACTACCAATAAAATGTTTAACTGGGATATAACCTACTCAACCGATGCTACACGTACAGTACGTTTTACCGGAAACTGGACAAATAACGGGCAAAATGTTTACGGCTATGTTGTTAATAATGCCGGTAATACCTGGGTAAATTTCGAAGTTGCTGGTAACTGGGTAAACAATGGTACCTTTTATCATTTAGATGCCTGTACTGTTACCTTTAACGGCGCGAATCAAAATATAGGTTCATCAGATTTTTGGAACGTTGTGTTTGCAGGTACCGGTACAAAAACGCTTACCGATGGCAACATGGCAGTTAAACGGAATCTTACAATTGCCGACGGCGTTACACTTGATGTAAACGAGCTGCAAAACAACAATATAATAATGAGCCTTAACTGGGACATGAGCGCGGCGGGAGCTGTTTTTGAGGCGCGCCAGGCTTTAGTGCGTTTCGATGGCAATGGTACTATTACCACAGGCCATACTGGCCAAAATGCCGACAAAAATTTTTACAACATCGAGGTGTCGGCCAATGTTACTGTTAATGGCGACTTTGATGTTGACAACGACTTTACTGTTACAAGCGGTACTTTTACAACAGGCATAAACACAATTTATATAGGTGGTAATTTTGTTAATAATTCATACTTTACCCAAAATGCCGACCCTGCTGCACATGTTGTGTTTAATGCATCGTCGGGGGTAAAAACATTCGACCCGGGGGCTTTGGGGGTAAATTTCCGTAAAGTTACAATTGATGCGCCAACAGCAACCTATAATGTTGTTAACAATTTTAGGGTATATAGTATTTACGATTTTACTGTTAACCAAGGTACTTTTAACTTGAACGGAAATAAAATGTCGGTATACAGTAATTATACAAAAATAGTTATTAACCCCGGCGGCCAGTTTATTGTCGATAATGGAGCAGTGGTTGAGTTTACCGGTGCTGCCCAATCGATAATTAACCAAGGCGGCGTGTTTAAACTGCTTGGCATACCCGGGAGCGTGGCAACGCTTACACGTACAGGGGGGTCGTATTATGTTAATCAAACAGCCGGCACAATGCACGCTAATTATTATCGTTGCGAGTATATTGGTTCGGGCGTAAATGGTTGTATAACAATTAACGGTGGCGATATTGATGCCGTTAATAATTTTAGCAACGGTACATTTATTGGCGGAGCAAGTACAGCCACAAGTACAGCTTACATAAATATTAACAGTTTAGACATTGACAACAGTACAAATCTTAAAATATCGAAAGTAACATTTAACAGCGGTGGTACTACAAACCGCAATATAGACCGTAGTACTCCACCTGCCGACCCTGACAATGGCTATATTGAGTGCGAGGATTGTATTGGTTCGTTGTCGGGACCAACTTTTGAAACCGATGATAACGGTGCAAACACCGGGTACGTACGGTGGACCTATCCAAACGGTTTCTTTTGGATAGGTGCAGTGTCGGACGACTGGCACGATATAGCAAACTGGCAGGAGAATGTTGTGCCTACCGATGCCGGGCATTATGTTTATTTAAACGAGTATGGTCAAACATATCCCATAGCGCGCATATACAACGCCAACGCGTCGTGTGGCCGTGTTATAGTTAACGATGGTGGCAGCGGTTTAGGAGTAACCGTTGACAATGGGCGCGAACTTACTGTTTACGGAACTGTTGTTGTTAGCAATGGCGGAAGCATTAACATTAACAGTGCTACAAGTGTTGTAAATGTAAATGGCGACTGGACAATGGCCGGTACATTTAATCACGGTAATGGTACTATTAACTTTTTTACGCAAACCGAGCCAGTTACTATTACACCAGGCGGTCAGCCATTTTATAATCTTAAAGCATACTCGCCAGGTGGCGGAACATTTACTTTAGGCTCGGCTATTACTATCGATAATAATTTTGAACTTGTAAAAGGTAGTTTCGATGTTATTAACAGCGATTTTAATATTTATGGTAACTGGTTTGTAGTTAGCGACTCGGGAGCAATGTTTGTGCCAAAAGTGCGAACAGTTAATTTTGCAGGGGCTGACCAAACAATTACAAATGGTACTTTTTACAATTTTAATACAAGCGGTAGTGGTACAAAAACTGTTTTAACAAATATTGATATAAATGGTACCGTAAATATTGGAGCAGCAACCACGCTCGATGGGCTCGATAACGATTTATTAGTGGCCGGTGGCTGGATAAACAATGGCAATTTTACGCAAACCGGCTATGGTATGGTTATTTTTGACGGCGGGAACCAGCAAATTGATAATACCGGTTTGCAAACAACACAGTTTAACAACTTAACTTTTGCAGGAACTGGTACTAAAACATTTTATAAAGCCAGTAATGTTGCCGGAAACTTAATTATTAATAATGGTTGCTCGGTTAATTTTGGCACATTTGTTATTAACGGCGACAACACAATTAACAATGAGCTTATAAGTAACGGTGGTATTTATATCGAGGGCTACGATAATTTTCCGGTAAATTTCGAAACAATTACATTGTCGGCTGCAAGTAGCGTTACTTACAGGCGTGCCGACGGCGACCAGTTAATTAAGAACAGTGCCGCATGGAACTACGGAAATTTATATCTGCAAAATAATAGCGGTACAGTTTATAAAAAAATACCCGAGAGTGGTAATCTTACTGTTACCGGCGGGCTTGTTATATCGCATACCGATGTTGTGCTCGATATGGAGGCCAATAGTGCTAATTTAGTATTAACAGGCAACCTGTCGTTGGTTACCGGTGGGCAACAAATTAACTGGGGAACAGGTACAACCAAGCTTACACACGTTGGCGGCGACTGGAATATTGATGCCGACATTGAAAGTTTTAACAATATTGAGTTGGCTGGTTCGGCGGCATCGCAAAAGCGGCTTTACAATAACCTTGTTATTACCGGTAATGTTTCAGTTAAGGCAGGTGTTTATTTAATGATGGACCCTTACAATAACACGTTGCCCAAAACCATGACATCAACCGGTGTGGGCAAAACTTTTACACTCGAAAACCTGGCACGTGTTTATTGTTCAACACCATCGACAACCGATGTAGCAATGCCAAAAAACTTTGCATCGTACAACCTGCACGCGGCAAGTTTTGTTATTTTAAGGTCGCCATCGCTGGTAGACCAAACTGTTTATACCGGTAATGGCATTGTTTACGGTAATATTACTTTTCAAAATACAAAAAATGTTACAACCGACGGTATAGCAACTTTCGAAACTAAAGGCAACATTAACATGGGAGCGTGTACATTTACCGACGGTGGGCGCGATATTATTACCGCCGGAGCAACTACTGCAATTTATAATTACACACCAACTGCCGGCGTTACTTTCACCTTTAATGGTACAAACCAGGCAATAAACAATAATACATTGTATCCAATAATTTTGCACAATGTTGTTTTTGCAGGCTCAGGTTCAAAAACATTTGGCAGTACCAATAGTATCGAAATTAGAGGAAACCTTACCATAAACCCAAATGTGGCAGTAATATCGGGCAGGCTTATAACTTTTAGTGGCGATACTTGGTTAAATAATGGTAAATTCAGGCATACATCAACACTTACATTTAACTCGGCATCAAATCAAACAATAAACCCCGGCAGTACTAATGCCGATAACTACTTTACCTACTTAAATTTTGCAGGCACAAATACTGTAACCTTTACCGGCAACGGTGCCGACATTAACAATACATTTACAATTAGTAATACATGTACTGTTGATATGGGTACATTGGTACATACTTTGGCAGGTTCGGTTAATAATACTGTTGGTGGTACTTGGGTTACAAGTAATGCCGATATTATTTTCGACGGGGCATCGCAAAATATTATTACCCCGCCTTTTACTGCCGCAAATGTTATTTTACGGGGTACCGGCACAAAACGCATGTACAGCAGTTGGGAGGTGGCAAACCTTACTATCGAGTCGTCGGCATTAAATAATTACGATGCTGTGTCGGTTTACTCGCCATTAACAGTGCATGGTAATTATATAAACAACGGTATATTTACCCACAATAACCAAAGCTATGTTACTTTTGATGCCAATGCCGACGCTACTATTTTTAATGGTACCGGTACTTTTTGGGTTGTAAATTTTGGTAACAATACCGGCAATGTTAATATTTATAATATTACAGCACCAACCAATACAGTTTACCGAACAATAAATATATACGAGGATGCACATGTTAAATTAAACGGCAACCTTTTAACATTTGGTTATAATACAGTTAACAATAAAACTATTACTGTTAATGGTATATTCGATATTGATGCCAACGCGATATTAAAATTCCAAAACCAGGGGTCGGTTTGTAACCTGATGGTCGACAATGCAACATCGCCCGAAAAAGCTGTTTTGAGGGTGGTAGGCAACAGCATGTCCGAACTTGCAACAATAACATATCAAACAACACGCGGTCAGCTTATTACTGTCGACAATGGTACTGTCGAGGCTAAATACTACCTTATTGAGTATCTTGCCAATGCGGGTATTAATATTACCCAAAATGCCACCTTACACGCGGTAAATAATTTTAGCTACGGAACATTCTCGAATATTAACAATACCGCCGGGGCATGTTATCTTAATCTTGAGGCCGGCACATACACCGGTGGCCCAATTGTTGATGTAGCTTTTAATATAACAACATCGCCAGTAAGCGGGGTTTATAATGTTAAACGCCAAACGGCATCACCCAATATTACTTTTGATGGTATTATTAGCGGTAACCTTGCCGGATATAAATACGAAAAAGATGAGCTTACCGATAACCCGGCTATTGTTGACGATGCCACCCGTGGTAAATTACAATGGCCGGGCGTTACCGAAACCGTTTGGACCGGAGGAATAAATTCCGATTGGGACAATGCAGCCAACTGGACCGATGGCATACCTACATCGGGTATCGATGCTATTATACCCGATGTTGTTAACGACCCCGTGCTTAACGTTGATGCGCAGTGTAAAAAATTACGAATAACTAATGGCACACTCGAGCTCGAAAATGGCAATAATATTATTGCATACGACGATATTACTATTGGCGAGGGTACTGGCAACGGTAAACTAATCGTGTCGAACAGTTCGAGCAGTATTGTTTGTGGTGGCAATTTTACCCGGGGTACCAGCGGCTTATTTGTACATGGTAACGGTACAGTTTTATTTAACTCGGGAAATGGTACTGTTACCGTTAACCCCGGAGGGGCCGCTTTTTATAATGTCGAGTTCGACAATGTTGCTACTACATTCTTTTTAGCTGGTACTAACATTTTAATAGCAGGGTCGCTTGTGGTTAATAACGGGTTGGTACAACCATCAACATCGGGGTACTCGTTAAATATTTATGGCAATTTTATAAACAATGCAACTTTTAACCCGGCAACGGGTACAGTTATATTGGCTGGCAATACTGACCAAACTGTAACGCGTGGAATGTTTAATAATTTAACAGTAAACGGTACTGGTATAAAATACACTACCGACACTTGTTATATAAACGGAAATACCATAGTTGAATCGACATTACAGGCAACTACCGGTAGCACTATCGATTTTAATGGTAATGTAACCATTAATGCCGGTGCAACTTTTAACGACGGTGGACAAACACATACTTTTAGTGGTGCAACATGGACAGGTACAGGCAATTATAGTGGTTCGGGTACCGTGGTTTTCGACCGCACAGCAGCAAACCAAACTTTAGCATCATCAAAATTCAATAACCTTGTTGTGGCCTGCACTGGTCGTGTTTTAACCCTTTCGGGCGATGTCGATATTTACGGCAATATTACTGTTAGCGAGGGTACTGCAAGGTTCGATATTCTCGATAAACAAATTACAAACACTACATCAACAGGCTCGTTTATTGTCGAAAACAATACAGTTATTTATATTACCGGGTATAATAATTTTCCAACCAACTTTTTGTTCTATAACCTTTCGGCAACATCAACAGTTAATTACCGTGGCGATGCCGACCAAATTATTGGTGGTGGCAGCAATGTTGTTTATGGCAACCTTACATTAACCAATACAAATACAAAAAGCCTTGGCGGAAGTGTTGAGGTGCTTGGTAACCTGTATTTTAATACTGCAACTTTAGATGTTACTGCCAATAATTACTCAATTACTATAAACGGGCAGTGGTATAATAATAATGCTGTTGGTGGTACTTTTGTACCTAATAACGGCGAGGTAATATTTACCCGTGCCGGTAACCAGTACATTTATGTTGGCGATAACTCGATAAACCCCATGCACCATGTTACTGTCGATAAAGAATCGGGCAGCCTTATAGCACCAAATAATAAAGACTTGCTTGTTAACGGCAACCTTATTGTAATAAATGGTATTTATAATGCCAATGGGCGTGTTACAACTGTTGGGGGCGACCTTTACGCGCAAAACGGGCAATTTGCCGGCAGTGGCACCTTTAACCTTAATAAAGCATCGGGCAATGTACGCCTAAAAACTAACTACAATTATACATTAAACACAAATTATTTAAACAGCTTAACAATAAGCGGGAACGCTACCTATACGCTCGAGAGCGATATGGCTGTTTATGGCGATTTTATTCAACAGGCTGGTACAGTAAATTTTAATGGTTACACCGTAGCCCTTGGCAATCAGTCAACCGACAACCTTAACGTTAACGGAACAATAGTTTTAGGGGCCGGAGGCCGCCTGCTTATGGGCAATGGCAGTAATTTTATTGTAGGTACATCGGGTAATATTAGTATTGTTGGTTTGCCCGATAATATTGCGGTTGTAACCAACAACACGCATTATGGCGGACGTTATGGTTTTACTGTTAACGGTACAATTGCGGCAGCA
>CAZJCR010000093.1:0-13757 GCA_964544385.1 uncultured Bacteroidales bacterium | reverse complement strand
CCAAAAAGTATTACGTTGTTCGGTATCATAAATAAAAAGCATACCCTGTGTTGGCATCATTTTTTTTCTGAACATAAGCCCTTTTTCGCGTGCAGCTGTTGTTTCTGCTATCTCGATATTAATTGATGTTATAGTATCGTTGTTATTTAAAAAATGCAGGTTGCCGTGGTGGGTAAAAACTGGTTCATGTTCAATAAAGTGTGGTGGAATTTGGCTGTTGGCTTTGGGTTTATTGTTGTTAGTACAAGCTATAAATAATAACAAGGTAAAAGTTAAAAATGTTAAATGTAATGTTTTTACATGCATTGTAATGGTTTTTTATGCGTTAAAATTCTATTTTATTATAATATAATAAAGTTTGAAATACTCAGTACTAATAAAGCTCAATAGGATAAAAAAAACAGGGTTTTTATTTTAAATAACCCTGTTTTTTAACAACTAACATACAAATATTAATTAAAAACTCCTAATTTGTTTTTTGTTTGATGGTTTTTAATAGCGTGGTTTTTATCGATAGTAATTTTTTGATTTACCGCTTTATGTTTGTCAACAGTGGCAAAAAATGCAATCAGGTCGTTAAGGTTATTGGCCAGTTCGGCAAGGTTTTCGGCGTTAGCGGCCATCTGTTCGCTCGATGCGGCATTACTTTGGGTAACAGCATTAAGTTGGGTCATACTGTCGTTAATTTGCATAATCCCCGATTGTTGTTCAACAATTGATGCCGAAATTTCGGCAATAAGCCTTGTTGTTTTTTCAATTTGCGGTAAAATAGTATTAAGCAGTTCATAGGCAACCTGAGTATCTTTTCGGCTACCAACCGATAAGTCCATAATTTCGTCGGCAGCCAGTTTACTTTTTTCGGCCAGTTTGCGCACCTCGGTAGCCACAACAGCGAACCCCTTACCATGTTCACCAGCGCGTGCTGCTTCAACAGCGGCATTAAGGGCGAGTATATTTGTTTGCATTGCAATGTCGTTAATAATCTCGATACGATGGGTAATTTTATTAACCGAGTCCATGCTTTTCGACGATGCATCTAAAACCTTAGAAAGGCCGTTAGCCGATTCAACAGCTATGTTTTGTGTATGCCGGGCGTTTTCGGTACTGTTTAAAATATTGGCGTTAATTTGTTCAATTGCCGACGATATCTCTTCAACGCTGGCGGCTTGTTGGTTAGTAGTTTGCGACAGGCGTTCGGCATCGGAACTAATTTGGTTGCTGGCCTCGGCCACATTACCCGATGTTTGCCTTATACCGGTTACTATGTTGTTTAGTTTTTGGTTCATAAATTGCAATGCGCCAATAAACGATGCAACTTCATCTTTTGTTTTAGCGTCATCAATATTTTGGCTTAAATTTCCGTTTGCTATTTTTCGGGTTATTTCGATACCACTTTTAAGCGAGTTTACAACTGAGTTAATAATAACCCGGTTCATAAATATTAATATTAGTATTCCGGCTAATATTGCTAATGCAAATATTTTTTTAATATTATTGCTTACCTGGTATAAATCGGTTTTGTAAACTGTAATTGCAAAAAAGGCTTTAATAGGTTCAAAATAGGTGTAATATTGGAATTTTTCGCGCCCTTGCCAACTGTATGCCTGTTTTTGGAATTTTGCTTTATTGTTAAGCATTTCCTGAACAAACCCATATTCAACACCACTTTGTCCTTTTTTTTCAGGGTGCATTAAAAAAGTACCATCGTCGGCAATAATGTATGGGTAACCGGCTTTAAAGTATTGTTTGTCGGCAAAAGCCGATTCGAGTTTTTCAAGCATGTTATCTTTAATACCAACGTACAAAATGCCTTTAATTTTGCCATCAATTATAATTGGTTCGTAAGCTGTAAGATACCGCGACCCAACTACATTAGCGCGCCCATGGTATGCTTTACCGCTCTCAATTATTTTTGCCACGGGCGAGTTGTTTGGTATAAAAGTACCTGTGGCGCGTTCATTGTTTGCGTTCATTACATTTGTCGATATCCGTAAATAGCCTTGCGGTATTTTTTGAAATATAGTGGCTGTTTCAACCGATTGCTCTTTAATATAGTCAACTATTTCGGTACTGTTTTGTATAACTTTATTGTTAATATGCCAGTTGTTTACTTTAACGGCGTAGGTAGTTTTATCTTCTTGGTTAATAGCTGTATACTCGGTAAATTCGTCGGCTACTTCCGATATTTTGCCAAGGCTGTGTATATGAATTTTTGCCAGTTTTAATGCCATGTCGACATGCTGCTGAGCCGAGTTGTTTTCCTCTTCCATCAGGTGGTTTACATCGCGTATTTGCTCAATCAGAGCATAGTCGGTAAGTTGAATTATCCATTTTTCGTATTGTAGTATCGCAAAAATGCTTATTGCCGATATTAAGACAAAAAATGCCAAACTTATCCAAAAATTAAGTTTGGTACTGATTTTGGTAAACTTAAACGTTTTCATAGTTTTAGGTATTTATTGGGCTTATTAATATTTTCGTCAAATACTATTATTGTCAATTAATTTAGTTTTGTAATTTATAAAACACATACTAACCTAAAAGGTTTATGTTATTATCAGAAAACCAATAAGTTATATTTTTATTATATTGTAAATAATACATAATTTATTTGTGTAATAATAGTAAGGTATGTAACGGGCAGGTGTATTATAATTTATATTTTTGTTAAAATTTTAATTATGCGTAGCTTATATTTTTTATCAATAGTTTTAATTTTTACAGGTTTTTCGTGTAAAAACCATGTAAAAAAAAATAGCAGCAATACAGTTACAGTAACTGTTTTGCCCCAAAAGTTTTTTGTAAACCAAATAGCCGGCAGTTGGCTAAACGTTAATGTAATGATACCCGACGGCAGTAGCCATCACACCTACGAACCTACGCCACAACAAATGAAAGAGCTTAGCAATTCGGATGCTTATTTTAGTACCGGGCAAATGCCTTTTGAACACGCGTGGGTTGATAAGTTTAAATCGGTAAACCCGGGTTTAAAAATATTCGATGTATCAAATGGTATCAGTTTAATTGCCGAATCAGAATTGTGTTTGCATGATAACCACAACCACAATCATGGGCATAATCATTTACACTCCAATAACAATAGTAATGATTATTACAACCCGCACATCTGGTTGTCGCCGGCCGAGGTAAAAATACAAGCGCAAAATATTTTTAACGCTTTAAAAACTGTTTATCCACAGCACCAAGGGCTAATGGCCAAAAATTTAGATAACTTTTTATTAAAGTGTGATTCGGTAAATATTGAAATTGAAAACCGTTTAAAACCTTTTAAAGGGGCAAGCTTTATTGTATATCACCCAGCCTGGACATACCTGGCACGTAACTATGGTTTAAACGAGATAGCTATTGAGCATAATGGAAAAGAGGCAACAATTACTATAATTAAAGATATTGTCGATTTTGCCAAAAGCAACAATATAAAACTTGTTTTTGTACAAAAAGAGTATAGCCAAATGCAGGCGCAAACAATTGCAAGTCAAATTAATGGCAACGTGGTTGAGCTTAACCCTTTAAATTATAACTGGTATACAAATGTTGACGATTTTTTAAAAGCAATTGAGCTGCTAAATAAATAAACTATGCAATGACAAATACAAACGCCAATACTTTAATAGATATAAATAACCTTACCGTTGGCTACAACAGCCAAACAGTATTAAGTAATGTTAAATTAACAATTGGGCTTACCGATTTTGTTGGCATAATTGGCCCAAATGGCGGCGGTAAAACCACGCTAATAAAAAGCATTTTAGGGCTAATAAATATATGGAATGGCAGCATAACATATAATATCGACAGGTCGAAAATAGGTTATCTTCCGCAAATAAACCATTTCGACAAAGAGTTCCCTATTTCGGTTTTTGATGTTGTACTGTCGGGGTTAGCAGGTAAAAAAGGCATTTGGGGCAGGTTTACTAACAACGATTATGTAAATGCCGATAAATTACTTGAACAGGCAGGCGTTTATAATTTAAAAAACAAACCCATTGGACAGTTAAGCGGTGGCCAAATACAGCGCGTATTGCTTTGCAGGGCTTTAATAAACAACCCTGCACTATTAATACTCGACGAACCAGGCACATATGTCGATAGTAATTTTGAGAACGAGCTTTTTGAGTGGTTAAAACACTTGAACCAAAAAATTGCTATTATTATGGTATCGCACGATTTGGGTATAATTTCAACACACGTAAAATCAATAGCCTGCGTTAACAAAACCTTACACTACCACAGTTCTAACAAAATTACTGCCGAGCAGTTAAAATCGTACAATTGCCCAATTAAACTTATTGCTCATGGCGATGTACCACACCAGGTGCTATTAAAACATTAATTAATTTATGGATATTTTAAATTTATTTAACTATACATTTTTAAACCATGCATTTATAGCCGCTATACTATCGAGCATAATATGTGGCATACTTGGCACTTACATAGTTACTAAGCGCATGGTTTTTATTTCGGGCGGTATTACCCACGCGTCGTTTGGTGGTATAGGTATAGCGTTTTATTTAGGGTTACCGCCTTTTGCCGGAGCCATAATATTTGCCATATTAACAGGGCTTGGTATCGAGTTAATATCGCAAAAAGGTAAAGTTCGTAACGACAGTAGTATTGGAATACTTTGGTCGCTTGGCATGGCAATAGGAATTATATTTGTATACCTTACGCCTGGTTTTGCCCCCAATTTAATGAGCTACCTGTTTGGCAGCATTATTACTGTAAGCTTTTACGAGCTTGTTGTTATGGCCATTTTAACGGTTATTGTTATACTTTTTTTTACAGTATTTTACCGTAAAGTTCTTTTTTTTGCATTCGACGAGCAGTTTGCCCGTGCACAAAAAGCCCCGGTAAACATTATTAGTTACACTATAATAGTTTTAATAGCATTAGGTATAGTAATTAATATAAAAATAGCCGGAATAATATTAGTTATGAGCATGTTAACCCTGCCGCAAAATACTGCTAACCTTTTTACCAACAGCTATAAAAAAATAATGATTTTGTCGGTAATAATAAGTTTTGTTGGTACTATTTCAGGTTTGTTGGGGTCGTTCTGGTTAAGTATACCGTCGGGGGCGGCCATAATATTTACGCTTGCGGCATTGTTTTTTATTGCAAAACTTACAAAAGTTATATTATCGGCAAAAAAACAAAAACAATAATTAAGTTAAAAACCAATGTTAATAATATTTTATTTATGGATTACGATATTATAATAATAGGTAGTGGCCCAGGTGGTTACGTTGCAGCAATTAGGGCATCGCAATTAGGGTTTAAAACAGCAATTGTTGAACGTGCCGAACTTGGCGGTATTTGTCTTAATTGGGGTTGTATACCTACAAAATCGTTATTAAAAAGCGCGCAGGTTTTTAATTATGTAAAAAATGCAGCCGAATTTGGAGTTACAACAAATAACCAACCGGCAGCCAATTTTGCCGCAATGGTTGCGCGCAGCCGCACCATTGCCGACAATATGAGCAAAGGCATACAATTTTTGCTTAAAAAAAACAATGTTACAATAATACAAGGTTTTGGAAAACTGGTGGCTTTAAACACGGTTGAGGTTAACAATGAACAACAAAAACAAAACTATACAGCTAAACATATTATACTTGCTACCGGGGCTAAGGCAAAACAGTTGCCAAACCTTCCGGTTGACGGCAATAAAATAATTAGTTACCGTAAAGCATTAACGCTCGACAAACAACCCGAAACCATGATAGTTGTAGGGTCGGGCGCAATAGGCAGCGAGTTTGCATGGTTTTACTCAACTATTGGCACTAAGGTAACATTAGTTGAGTACATGCCAAATATTTTACCCAACGAAGATGTTGAGGTGTCGAAACAGTTAGAACGCTCGTTTAAAAAACAAAAAATTAATGTATTAACAAACGCAAGCGTGCAAAGCGTTGATACTACCGGGCAAAAGTGCAAAGTAACAATTCAAACAGCTAAAGGGCTCGATACTATCGAAGCCGATATTGTATTGTCGGCAGTTGGTGTTGAGCCAAACACCGATGGCATTGGGATTGAAGAGTTGGGCATTGATACTAAAAACAAACGGGTTAAAGTTGATAGTTTTTACCGTACTAATTTAAATGGTATCTATGCAATTGGCGATATTATTGAAACACAGTCGTTAGCACATGTTGCCAGTGCCGAGGCTATTTGTTGTGTCGAAAAAATTGCAGGCCTTAATGTATCCCCTGTCGATTATAATAACATACCGGGCTGCACATATACTACCCCCGAGGTTAGTTCGGTAGGTTTAACCGAGAAAGCCGCGGTTGATGCCGGTTACACGGTTAAAACAGGTAAGTTCCCTTTTATGGCAAGTGGTAAAGCAACAGCCGCGGGTATGCGCGATGGCTTTGTAAAACTTGTTTTTGATGCTGATAACAATCTGTTACTTGGTGCTCATTTAATTGGTAGTAATGTTACCGAGCTGGTTGCCGAGCTGGTTGTGGCAAAAAATGCCGGGCTTGGCGCGCACGGGCTTTTAAAAGCAATACACCCGCACCCCACAATGTCGGAGGCTATTATGGAGGCAGCGGCGCAAGCTTTGGGCGAGGCGGTACATTTATAACTAAGTTGAGCGGTTAAAGTAAAGCTAACAAGAGCTTTACTTAGGTATAACCCCGATGTAGAGTTTGTTGCGTTTCACTAACTTAGTGCAATAAAAGGCTTACAAAATATAAATCGATTGAGCGAATAGCTCAATTTGGGTTTTTACCAGTTCCCTAAATATTTAATGCCTTTGGCAATAATTACCAAATCGGTTATAACACGGTAATTTTTTGCATACAGCAAATTACTTTTTTCGGCTTTTAAATTGTCAATATTGTTGGGCGAATTTACTAATAACCAGCTAAGTACGCCTTTTTTTATTTTTGGCAATTTATTAATATTAACATTATTGCCGGTATAAAAACCTACCCATGACTTTAAACCAGCCAAAACTTCGAGAATATTGGCAATAAAATTCTTCCGTTGTTTAACAATAAAAATCAAAATTGGAAAAGTTGCAATAAACATCAACGACATTATAATATCGAAGAGCCTTTTGTTGCGGCGGTTGCTTTGTTTAGTAATATTGTTAAAATCGACAGTATAAAGCTCCCCGGCGGTATCGATACTATTATTGAAAGGCTCTCGGGGGGGGCAATTTTAAAATTTACCGGTAAGCCTTCAAGTTTTAGCATCTCGCTAATAATTTGCTGGGCCTGTATGTTAGTAGCGCAAAAAATAAGCTCGTTTATTTTATTTATTGCAATAATATCTTTAAGCTGGCTTATGTTGCCAATAAAATTACTATTGTTAAAATTACTATCGGGATTAACCAGCCCAATGTATTCGTATTTTGCCCCCGATTGGTTAATTATATCGAGTACGCGTTTTGCCTCGCCGGGCAAGCCAACAAGAGCTATACGGTTTTTACGGCCAAAGTCGAATTTGTAATTACTATTTGTAAAAAAATGTAAAAACAGCCTCGATAAGCTCATAAAAACAAACGACCATGCGGTTGCTAAAAGTATCATGGCTCTCGAAAAACGGTATCCCTCGGGTAAAAGTGCATAAACTACAAGTATTATTGCGGTACCTATGCCAATACCCTGGTAAAGTTTAATAAGTTTTAAAGGTTTTTCGTAACCACCATTTAACCAAATGCTTAACAACCAAACAATAATAAATGTGGGTACAAAAAACAAAAAATACTCATCGGGGAAATGGCTACCGTCGGGGTATTTAACAGTTTCCCACTTTGGGGCAATAAATAAAAAGCCCGAAAGCAATGCAACTATATCGATAACTGGCAATACCAAAGCCTTAAAAGCCCGGCTTATAATTGCCAATAGTGCCCTAAAATAAATAGCTAAATTGATAAAAAACGAAAATACCCTTACATTTTTTTTACTAAAATGTTTACGTGCAAAAATTATCATTGCATTGTAAAACATTTTAACATAATTTATACTTCCTTTTTTTGTACTCTCGCCTTTGTAATGTATAATTGTAGTGTGCGGATAGTAATAGTTTTTATATCCACCTTTAGTTATACGGTACGACAGGTCAATATCTTCGCCGTACATAAAGTAATCCTCGTCTAAAAGCCCTACTTTGTTTAGTACCAATTTGCGCATAAGCATAAAAGCACCAGCCAGTACATCAATTTGGTGAATTTGGTTGTTAGGTAAAAAACCCAGGTGGTAACGCCCAAAACGTTTCGATTTTGGGAATATTTTTGAGAGTCCAAAAATTTTATAAAAAGCTACTTGCGGAGTAGGTAAACCACGTTTACTTTCGGGCAAAAAAGTGCCTTTACCGTCAATCATTTTGCAACCAAGGCCACCGGCATCGGGGGTTTGGTCCATAAATTCAACAGTTTTAGTAAATGTATCTTCTTGTACAACAGTGTCGGGGTTAAGCAGTAGTACGTACTCGCCTTTCGACAAACGTATTGCCTGGTTGTTAGCTACTGAAAAGCCAGTGTTTTTTTTGTTTTCGATGAGTATTACTTGAGGAAACTTTTCTTTTACCATTGCACATGAGCCGTCGACCGAGTTATTATCGACAACAAAAACCTCGCAAGGCAGGTTTTTTATTGCTTTATAAACCGAATGGAGGCACTGCTCAAGAAAATACTTTACATTATAATTTACAATTATTACCGACAGCTTCATTTGTGTATGTTTTTAGGGCACGTTTAATATGGCATAATGTTTTGTTGCACTATTAAAACAGCTAAAGTAAAAATTATTTATGGCTTAGTAATGTTTAAAAAACAGTTCCGAGTCAATAACCTGGCCATTGCTAAACATAATTTTATATTTTTTACCACTTACCGACGACCCCGAAGCTAAGTATTTAATAAACTGTTCGGCAGTTTTAACGCGGCCTTTTGCTTTTTCCCATTTTAAGTGTAAATGCGATGCCGCGGCTTGCGGGGTGTGCCAGGTGCCGTTTCGGTAAAATTTGGCGTCGGGTATTTGTTCAATGCTTTTTATAAGGAGTTCAATTTTTTGGTCTTCGGTAAGTTTTTGAGGTAAGTTATTTTGCGCATAAATTACAGTGGTTGCGTAGTTTAATATTATCGATAAATAAATAAGTTTTATTTTAAACATTGTTTAGCTTATTTTTTTGTTTATGTTGCTTATTTTATAAGTAATTTTATTGTTCCCGAATATTGGTTCTAAAACGCCTATTGCAATAAAGTTAGCAATAATATTTTCGGTTTTGTATCGGTTGCATTGAGTAACACGGCATGCTTTCGAAAAACTAATTTCGCCATATTGTTCAATAAATTCTAACAAATGTTTTTCGGCATCGGTATATTTAAGGTAAACGCCTTTAGGTGCGGCCAGCCTTTTCCAAACTCTTAAAATAACTTTATTTACTATCTGGTTTTCGTCGTTAACACGTATGTAAGCTTGCCACGAGTTGTCTTTGGCAGGTGCATAGTGTGGTTTTAAACTACTTGGGGCAACTATAATTTCTACAACATTTTTGCCGTCAACAGTATGGTTAACCGATGTAAAAACAACCTCGGGCCTGCAATAAAGGTGCGATGCTGTTTCAATCATGTAAAACTCTTCATCGCTGCGTACGCCACATATAACGCCGTTGTCTTTTACACCAATAAGCAAACGCCCGCCATTAGTGTTAGCAAATGCCGACAAAGAGCGGGCAATTTTTTTAGCATCGTTAATTTCAAACTTAAAGTCGAGTGTTTGATGCTCGCCCTGGGCTATCAAACGTTTTATATAGTGTTCCACTTTTGCAGCTTGTAGGGTTTTGTTTACAAAACGACAAAATTAAAATTATATTTTTAGCAAAATACACATGTACACTATAAAAGCAAAACAAAACGGGGCTGCTAATTTTTAGCAACCCCGTTAAGGTTTAACCAGTTATTGTTATTTTTTATTATACAATGCTCATTACTGTATGTCAATGGCGCGTGCAGGTTTTTTTACAGCTTGTGGCACTTTTGGCAAATTAATGTTTAATATGCCGTTTTCGGCCGTTGCACTAATGCTGTCGGTGTTAATTTTTTCGCTTAGTTTAAAGCGTTTTTCAAACGGGGCTTTAATAAAACCAACGGTTTCTTTGTTTTCTTCGGGTTTGCTTTTAATTGTCAGCCACTCGTTATCAATCTCAATATTTACATCGCTTTTTGTGTAACCGGGTAATACCATTTGTAAAAGGTACGAGTCGTCGCGTTCGGTTACGTAGTATTGTATTGCCGACTCGCAGCCGCAATCGTTAAAATTACCAGTGGTACTGTCGTAATTGTTACCAAATAAAGCATCGTTGGCCAAACGGCTTAATAAACTGGGGTAATTAAATCTAACTAAGTTCATTTTTTTGTCCTCCTATTTTTTAAGTTTTTATTTTCAAGTTTACAGCTTAGTTATTTTCAAATTATATGCCCACGTAATAAAGCTGCCAATACGGCATGTAAGGTTTATTTATAGTGCCATAATGGCCGTTTTGTTAAAAATACAATTGAATAAAACTGATAAAAAGGCGTATTTGTTAATATCTATTGAACATCTTAAACAGCTTATGTTTGGTTACCATTAACATGTAACATATTTTTGCTAAAATTTTACCGATGAGGATTGATGTTTTAACCGTATTGCCCGAGTTGTTAACCGGGCCGTTCGACCATAGTATAATAAAGCGGGCACAAACAAAAGGGCTGGCCGAAGTTCATGTGCACAATATCCGCGATTTTTCGGCCGACAAACACCGCAAAGTTGACGACTATGCCTTTAGCGGCGGTGCCGGAATGGTAATGACAATACAACCTATCGAGAGTGCTATTGATTACTTGTGCAAACAACGCCAATACGACGAGATTATTTACACATCGCCCGACGGTGAACGTTTTAACCAGCACATTGCCAATAATTTATCGACATATAAAAATATTATTATACTTTGCGGACATTATAAAGGCATTGACCAACGCGTGCGCGATAACCTTATAACCCGCGAAATATCGATAGGCGATTACGTGCTTACCGGTGGCGAACTTGCTGCAGCGGTTATGGCCGACTCAATAATAAGAGTAATACCGGGCGTTTTAAGCGACGAAACATCGGCTTTAACCGACTCGTTTCAAGACAACCTTTTATCGCCGCCAGTTTATACCAGGCCCGCGAATTATAAAGGCTGGCTTGTGCCACAAATACTTTTATCGGGCGATACCCGTAAAATTGAGGAGTGGCAAATGGAACAGGCCTTGGAGCGTACAAAACGCCTGCGGCCCGATTTACTTAATACATAATTTTTTTTGATGACCATTTAAACTAAACGTAAAATTTACTTTTTGTATTTTTGGGCTAAATAACAAAACTAAAATTGTAAAATTTTGAAAACAAAAGAAGAGATAGTAAAAAACTGGTTACCTCGATATACCGGGCGACCCATTGAAGATTTTGACAAACATATTTTACTCACCAATTTCCAGTTTTATGTTGAGTGGTTTGCTAATCATTTTAATGTACCAATAGTTGGCGAAGACCGCAACATGCCTAATGCACAGGCAAATGGTATTACAATAATTAACTTTGGAATGGGCAGCCCTAATGCAGCTACAATTATGGACTTGTTGAGTGCTATCGACGGGCTGCAGGCTGTGCTTTTTTTAGGTAAATGTGGCGGCCTTAAAAAGAAAAACAAACTTGGCGACCTTATTTTGCCAATTGCTGCAATACGCAGCGATGGTACATCGAACGACTATATACCTGCCGAAGTACCCGCGCTGCCAGCATTTAACCTGCAAAGGGCAATTTCAACATCGATACGCGACTCGGGCCGCGACTACTGGACAGGAACAGTGTTTACAACAAACAAACGAGTTTGGGAGTACGACGAACGGTTTAAACGGTATCTTGAAAAAACACGCGCAATGGCAATTGATATGGAGACAGCCACAATTTTTAGCGTAGGTTTCTTTAACCAAATACCATCGGGGGCTTTACTTTTAGTATCGGACCAGCCAATGATTTCGACCGGGGTAAAAACCGAAGAGAGCGACCATAAAGTAACCGAAAACTTTGTTAACGACCACATAACTATTGGAATTAGGGCTCTTACCGAAATAATTAACAATAACCTGTCGGTTAAACACCTTAAATTTTAATAACCAAATTTGTTATGTATACTTACGAGCAAATAATGTCGGACCTTAAAAAAAAGATTTTTAAACCTGTTTACTTTTTAATGGGCGACGAGGCTTTTTATATCGACGAAATTACACATTACATTGAACAAAACGCCATTACACCCGACGAACGGCCATTTAACCAAACAGTTCTTTACGGAAAAGATATTGACTTGGGAACAATGATTAACACCGCAAAACGTTTCCCAATGATGGCTAACCATAACGTGGTTATTATTAAAGAGGCACAAAACCTTAAAGGGCTCGAGGGCGTTGGTAAAGACGACATTGACCCATTTATGCTGTATGTTGATAAACCTTTACAATCGACAATTTTGGTTATTAACTACCGGGGTAAAACTTTAGACAAACGAAAAAAAATTGCAAAAGTACTCGACACAAAAGCTGTTCTTTTTGAATCGGTAAAAATGCGCGAAAACCAGGTTGGAAATTGGATAATTCAACATGTTAAAAGTAAAGGTTTTAGTATCGACATTAAAGCTGCCGAACTTATGGCGGCATCAATTGGTAACGACTTGTCGAAAATTGCAAACGAAATTGAAAAACTTATTGTTTCACTGCCCAAGGGAGCAAATATTACTGCTAAAGAGATTGAAGACAATGTTGGCATTAGCAAAGAGTTTAACATTTTTGAACTCCAAAATGCTCTTGGAAAAAAAGACGTTTACCGGGCAAACCTTATTGTTACTCATTTAGGACAAAACCCTAAAACAAAAAGTATTATCCCTATGATAAGCTTTTTATACTCGTTTTTTACCAAACTACTAACACTGCATGGCCTTACCGACAAATCGAAACAGGCCATTGCTGTTGCCTTAGGCGTAAATGTTTTTTTTGCCGGCGACTATTTAGAGGCTGCAAACAACTTTCCACGTAATAAGTGTGCTTATATTATTGGTTTTTTGCGCGATTACGATGCTAAAGCCAAAGGTATTGACTCGCCTGCCGTTGACGATGCCGAACTTATGCGCGAACTTATTTATAAAATAATGCATATTTAATAAATGCAAAACCCTTTAACCATTTATAAAGCTTCGGCTGGCTCGGGTAAAACATACCAGTTAACTGCCGAATACCTGAAAATTATTCTGGCTCAAGGGGGCGATTTTAAAAAAATACTGGCTGTAACTTTTACCAATAAAGCTACCGCCGAAATGCGCGAACGTATTTTAAACGAACTCGCGATTATTGCTAATAATCAACAAAGCCAACACCAAAAAAACCTTTGCTCGGTTTTAAATATCGACAGTACCGAACTTACTAACCGAGCAAAAAACAGGCTTAACTTAATATTGCACAACTACGGCCAGTTTAAAATAAGCACTATCGACAGCTTTTTTCAAAAAATTATTAAATCGTTTACACGCGAAGTTGGTATTAACGTGGGCTTTAACCTCGAACTCGACGATAGTAAAGTTATCGACAGTGTTATTGCCGGGTTTATTGATACTATTGAAACCGATAACGATTTATACATTTGGCTGGCCGATTATTTATCGAAAAAAATTACCAATAATAAAAGTTGGGACATACAAAC
>CAZJCR010000092.1:0-13831 GCA_964544385.1 uncultured Bacteroidales bacterium | reverse complement strand
AAGAGCTAAGCCGCAAACTCGAAGAATTTGCATCTTACTCCGACAACCTTGAAGAAATTTTTGAAAACCGCGAGCAAATTGAAATTTCGAAATTTTACGAACGGTTGCCAAAATCGGTAAATATTGCAATTGAAGAGTACCGCGAAGGTAAAATATACAGCCGTATTCCCGACGAAGAGCCTAAAGCAGTTTCGAAGGAATAAAAAACCTTTGAATAATGCTTAAAAATAAAAATATAATTTTAGGAATAACCGGGGGGATTGCAGCTTACAAAGCTGCCAATCTTACCCGTTTATTTATTAAACAAGGTGCCAATATTAAAATAATTATGACACCTATGGCCAAACAGTTTATAACCCCGCTAACTTTGGCCACATTATCGAAAAACCCAATACTTGTCGACTTTTTTAGCCCCGAAAACGGCAACTGGAACAGCCATGTTGATTTAGGGCTTTGGGCCGATGCATATGTTATTGCACCCGCAACAGCAAACTCGCTGGCTAAAATGGCAAACGGAATTGCCGACAACCTGTTGCTTACAACATTTTTAAGCGCGCGGTGCCCTGTATTTGCAGCACCTACAATGGACCTCGACATGTATAAGCACCCGGCCACTCAAAATAACATCTCGATACTTAAACAACAAGGCGTTATTATTATTGACCCCGATAGCGGCGAACTTGCAAGCGGGCTCGACGGTAAAGGACGAATGGCCGAACCCGAGACTATTGTGGCCGAGCTAAACAACTTTTTTGGCAACAATAAACCATTTAACAACAAAAATGTACTTATTACTGCCGGCCCAACTTTTGAACCAATTGACCCTGTAAGGTTTATTGGCAACCACTCGAGCGGAAAAATGGGGTTTGCTATTGCCGAATGTTTTGCAAACCTTGGTGCTAACGTAACTATTATTGCCGGCCCGGTTTCGGTTACAACAAACAACAAAAATATTACGCGCATAAATGTGGTTACAGCTAACCAAATGCTTGAGCAATGTAAAAATTTGTTCGAAAAAACCGACATAGCAATTATGGCCGCTGCAGTTGCCGACTACAGGCCTAAAAACACCGAAACCGAAAAAATTAAACGCGAACAAAACACCCTGACAACAATTGAACTTGTTGCAAACCCCGACATTGCCGCTACTTTAGGCTCAATTAAAAAAAACAACCAAATACTTGCAGGTTTTGCACTCGAAACAACCAATGGCGAATATTACGCAAAAAATAAACTCATAATAAAGAACCTCGATTTTATTGTGCTAAACTCGCTAACCGACAAAGGAGCCGGCTTTAAAACCGACACTAACAAAATAACAATAATTACACAAAAAGGCGACATATTACCATATAACCTAAAACCTAAAACCGAAGTAGCTTCCGATATTGTGGAGTTTATTAAACAAAATTATTACAACAAATAAAAATGATTTTAAGTAAACTTGTAAAAAAAACACTTATATTTTTGGTTGCCATGCTACCTTTGGCTGCCTTTAGCCAAGATGTTGACTGCCGCATTCAAATTAATGCAAGCCAACTACAATTAAGCGACAAAACTATTTTTGAAGAATTACAAAAACAACTTTTCGAGTTTATAAACCAACGCAACTGGACAAATAATGTT
Source organism: uncultured Bacteroidales bacterium (assembly GCA_964544385.1). Lineage (GTDB taxonomy): Bacteria > Bacteroidota > Bacteroidia > Bacteroidales > SZUA-534 > CAZJCR01. The sequence continues at coordinate 12,205 of CAZJCR010000092.1, read as the reverse complement.
TACACGCTCGAAGAACGTATTGAATGTAATATACAACTTAACATAACAAGTCGAATATCGAGCGACGAATTTAAAGGCCAAATACAGGTAACATCGAGCAGGCCTGTTTATAATACCGGATATAAAAGCCCAATTTTAAATATTTTAGACAAAAGCGTACAATTTAGGTACGCTAAAGGGCAAACATTAGAATTAGCCGAAAACTCGCACAACGAGCTTACTGCACTAATATCATTTTATATTTACATGGTAATAGGCCTCGATTACGACACGTTTTCGCCATTAGGCGGCGCAGAATATTTTGCAAAAGCCGAAAAAATTGTAAACACCGCGCAAAGCTCACCATACGTTGGTTGGAAATCGTACGAAAGCCAAAAAAACCGATACTGGTTTGTCGAAAACTACGTTAACTCAGCATACTCGGCAATACGCGAATACTCGTACACGTATCACCGGCAGGGGCTCGACATTATGAGCGAAAAAGCCGCCAACGGGCGCACAACAATTATCGAAGGGCTTACTAACCTGCTTAAAGTACACCGCCAAAAACCATCGTCGTACATAATGCAAATGTTTTTTGAGGCCAAAACCGACGAATTTGTAAACGTAATTGCCGAAGCACCAAGCAACGAGGCAATACGCGCGGTTAACATACTTAAAGAAATTGACCCGGCTAATAAAGACAAATACGAAAAAGCTATAAAAAAACAATAACCAACAAATTAACCATTAGCATAAAATATTACAACAACTTACTTGCTAACAGAAAATTAACAATACAACAAAAAAAACACAACCATATAAATTTGCCGACAATTTTTTGCCATTAAAATTATCGTAAATTTGCAGCCGTAAATAACCATAACTATGCTAAAGTCGCTTACAGTTAAAAACTACGCTTTAATACAAGAACTTAACATAGATTTTGAGCCAGGTTTTTTAACCCTTACGGGCGAAACCGGTGCAGGCAAATCGATACTTTTAGGTGCGTTACAACTTGCACTTGGTGCCCGAGCCGACAGCTCGGTACTGTCGGACCCCGATACAAAGTGCATTGTTGAAGCATGTTTTGATGTTAGCAAATATAACTTAAACCCAATTTTTGAAGAGCTACAGGCCGATTACGACCCCGAGACAATTATACGCCGCGAGATATCGCCAAACGGAAAATCAAGGGCATTTATTAACGATACACCCGTTAACGTTACCGACCTTAAACAACTTAGCGAAAAACTTTTAGACATACACTCGCAACATCAAAACCTTGAACTTAACAACAGCCTTTACCAGTTAATGGTGCTCGACACTATTGGCAAAAATACCAGTTTAGCCAACAACTACCGCGACAAATACAAACAATTCCGTAAACTCGAAACCGAACTCGAGAACATAAAAGAACAAGCAAAAAACGCTGCTGCCGATTTTGACTACAACCTTTTTCAGCTTAACCAGCTTAACGACCTTGACTTACATAAAATTGACCAACAAGCTTTAGAAAACGAAATTGAAACACTAAACCATGCCGAAGAGATTAAAACAAACCTGTCGGCAGCCTTTAACGCCTTAACCGAGGCCGAATTTAACGCCATTAGCCTTACAAAATTAGCTAAACAAAGTACCGAAAAAATATCGCGCTACTATACCAATGCGCAACAATGGGCATCGCGGCTCGAGTCGGTAATTATTGAAATGGACGATATGGCAGCCGAAATTGAAACACAAGCAAACAATATTGAACACGACCCCGAACGCGCCACGTTTATTAAAGATAAACTCGACAAACTATACTCTTTAATGCAAAAACACCAAGCCACATCGGTTAACGAACTTATTGAAATAAAAAAACAGTTTGAGAGTAAAATATCTGAATCACAATCATTTGAACAAGTAATTGAAAAATTACAGAACGAACTTTTACAAACCGGCAACGAACTTAACAACCTTGCAAACAACCTTACCTTAAAACGACAGGCTGCTGCCAAACCATTTGCCGATAATGTTTTAGCAACTTTATATAATTTAGGTATGCCATCGGCGGTTTTTAAAGTCGAAATTGAAAGCCACGGGCAATACACACCCAATGGCCGCGACAATATTAATTTTCTTTTTTCGGCCAATAAAAATGTACAACCACAAAACATAGCAAAAGTTGCATCGGGCGGCGAAATTAGCAGGCTTATGCTTAGCATTAAAAGCTTGCTATCGGCATCAATGGCTTTGCCAACAATAATTTTCGACGAAATTGACACCGGGGTTTCGGGCGAGATGGCCGAAAAAATGGCAATAATTATGAAAAAGCTTGCCCAAAACATGCAGGTAATTAGCATTACACACCTGCCACAAATAGCCGCGTGCGGCAACACTCAGTACAAAGTTTATAAATATAACAATCAAAATATTACTACCACCGAAATAGTAAAACTCGATAAAAATCAGCGAATCGAAGAAATTGCACGATTATTGAGTGGCCAAAACATTACCCCACAGGCTACCGAAAACGCGAAAGTTTTACTAAATAACTAAAGCCTGTTCACGGGCAATTATTTCACTCATATTTATCGAACATAATTTAAATTAAATATTATGGCTTATAATTTATTGAAAGGAAAAAAAGGGATCATATTTGGAGCCTTGAACAATCAGTCGATAGCATGGAAAGTTGCTGAACGCGCACATGACGAAGGTGCCGAATTTGTACTTTCGAACACCGCTGTTGCATTACGTATGGGCGAGCTCGACGAGCTGTCGAAAAAATGCAACGCGCCAATAATTGCCGCCGACGCCACAAATATTGACGAACTCGATGTTTTGATAACCAAAACAATGGAGCATTTTAACGGTAAAATCGATTTTGTTTTACACTCAATAGGCATGTCGCCAAACGTTCGCAAAGGCTTGTCGTACGACAACCTTAACTACAGCTATTTTGAACGTACGCTCGACATATCGGCAATATCGTTCCATAAAGTAATGCAAACATGCCGTAAACACGATGCCATTAACCAGTGGGGCTCGGTAGTGGCATTATCGTATGTTGCTGCACAACGCACTCTTTACGGATACAACGACATGGCCGACGCAAAAGCACTACTTGAATCGATAGCACGTAGTTTTGGCTATTTACGGACGCGATAAAAATGTAAGGGTAAACACCATTTCGCAATCGCCAACACTAACAACTGCCGGTAGCGGTATTCGGGGGTTCGACAACCTTATCGATTTCTCGGAACGTACATCGCCACTTGGCAATGCAACCGCCGACGAGTGCGCCGATTATTGCGTGGCACTGTTTAGCGATTTAACCCGCAAAGTTACAATGCAAAACCTTTTTCACGACGGTGGTTTCTCTAGCATGGGCATGAGCTACAGAGCCATGAAACAATATAACAAAAGTTTTGACTGCAATAAAGATTACGACGAAAAACCTACCGAATGGTAGTTTTTTAACAACATAAATAATTATTTAAAAGCAGCATTTGGCAAAACCACTTGCTGCTTTTGTTTTATACACAAATTGAACTAATGGCACAATCGATTTTGATTTTGTAAGCCTTTTACTGCACTACGCTTGTGAAAGGGCACAGGTTCTAAATCGGGGTTAATAATAAGTAAAGCACTTGTTTGCTTCGTTCTAACCGCTCAACTTAGATATTAAACACTAATTACCCTTAACTATTACCTAACACATGTAACTGGTTTGTAACATTTTTTAAATGCAAGCATAATTTTTAGCTAAACTGTAATAAACAGTACTACAGTAATATTGTACCAGATTTTTGATACAAGACTTAAACATTGTGCTTATTTATGAACAACTTAAAATTACCTTTATTACTAATTATTTTACTGCCTTTGGTTTGCCACCCGCAAACCGCAGTAATAACCGGTAAGCTTACCGAGTACAACAACAATCAACAAATACCCCTGCCATTTGCAAATGTGTTTTTAGAGGGTACTACTTACGGCACTACAACCGATTTTGAAGGGAATTTCAGGTTCGCGGTACCATGTAACAGGTATAATTTAATATGCTCGTACATGGGCTACCAAACTATTAAAAAACCTGTTGAACTTAATCCGGGGAAAGAGGTAAATATTGAGATTGCCATGAAACCCGAAGGCATTGCCATTGAAAGCGTAAGTGTAATTGCAAAAGCTAATCGCGAAAGCAATATTACCTTAATGACAGAACAAAAAAACGCGTCGGTGGCAATTGAAACCGTAGGAGCTAAAGAACTGTCGGCAAATGGCTCGGGAAATGCAGCCGCCGGAATTACCAAAATGGCCGGCATAACAAAACAAAGCGGCTCGTACACCATAAACGTTCGCGGCCTTGGCGACCGATACAACACTACTACTTTAAACGGCCTGCCGTTACCCGGTAACCATGCCGAGTTTAAAAACTTTAACCTTGAACTTTTACCCACCGACATTATTGAACATATTGCCGTTGAAAAAGTTTTTAGCCCTAAACTTTTTGGCGATGTGGCTGGTGCTAATATTAATATTGCAACTAAACACCATACAGGTAAAAAATTTATTGAATTCGAAATATCAACCGGCAGTAATACTAACCTTAACAAGGCAACTAATTTTTACCTGCAACAAGGTGCCGATTTTTGGGGCTTTAACTACATACAACGCCCCGATGGCGAATACGCACCTACCAATTACAACATGTTTAAACACTCGTGGACACCACAAAATGTTGACAAATTACCAAATATTGGCTTTGGACTAAAAGCCGGATGTGAGTTTAAATTGAAAAACAACTCAACTATCGGAATTTTTGGTGCTGCAGGTTTTGATAATAATTTTAACTACAACTCGCACATTGAGAATAGAGTTAACGGAAGTGGCATTTACAGGCAAAAACTTAATGGCGAAAATTACAGCTATAACACCCAAACTAATGCAATGCTTAATGTAAGTTACACCCGCCCAAGTTTATTAATTAGTTATAACTCAATATTAATGAACTCGTCGGAACAAGAACTTACACAACTTAACGGTTTTATTATCGACATTGTAAGCGACGAACAAAAAGAATTGGCATACTTAAGGCGTAGTGAATTTAACCGTAACTTAGTTTTTATTAACCAATTATTGGGTAATTACAAGTTTAAAAACAATTCGCATATTAACTGGGGCTTTGCTGTAAATAACGTGCTAAACACCCTACCCGACCGCATGAACAATATTTTTGTACAAAACAAACAAACCGGTATTTATGTAGCATCGACAAACGACCAGGCAAACAACCACCGTTATTGGCACAACCTTACCGAAACCGAGTATGCTGCAAACATATCGTACCAAAAAGGTTTTGGACAATTAAGCAACGATAACTTTACCGAACGGTTAATATTTACATTAGGCTTTAACAGCAGACTTAAAACCCGCAATTTTGAATCGTTACAGTACAATCACCGCATAAACTCCGACAATTATAACGATACTATCGATATTTGGGACGTTGACAAATATTTTAGCAACGAGCGGTTACAGTCGGGCGTGTTCTCATTGCGAACATTGTATGGCAACCTTAACATACCGGTAACCTATAACGGAACACAAATAATTAATGCTTTGGCAATTAATGCCGATTATAATATTACCGATAAACTGCTATTAGTAGCCGGCCTGCGTACCGAAAACGTAATTCAAAACATTATTTACAAAACAACAATTAGCAAAGGCGAAAATGGTTTTAATAAATATTATTTGTTACCAAGCGTATCGGCACGATATAAACTAAACTCGAAAAATAACCTTAGGTTTTCGGTAAGCCAAACATACACTTTGCCGCAATTTAAAGAGACAGCTCCTTTCCAATTCGAAGGTATTACATTCTCGTCGGTGGGCAACCCTTATTTGTACCCGTCGATAAACTATAATACCGACTTAAAATGGGAGTTTTTTCCCGACAACGGGCAATTATTATCGGTAACAACATTTGGCAAGTACATTAAAAACCCGATAAACCATTTTGTAATGTCGTCGGCATCGAACGATTACACCTACGCCAATACCGGCGACTGGGCTTATGTTTATGGTGCCGAGCTTGATTTGCGCAAAAGCATATTTGCACACAACAACAATGATAATAACCAGCAATTATTTATAGTTACAAACTTATCGGTAATGCAAAGCAAACAAATTTTGAGCAACCAAAAAGTTAGCAACGAGTCCGAGGGTAAATATATATCGTCGTTTAACACGCAATACGAGCAATTACAAGGTGCTGCACCAATTATTGCCAATGCCGGTTTACAATATACTTTAGTTAACACTTCAACAAATAAACGCTTTTTTGCATCGCTGGTATACAATTATACTGCCGACAGGCTTTACTTACTGGGTTATGCCGGTGCTATTGGCAACCAGGTTGATAAAGCTTTAAACCGTGTCGATTTAATACTTAAAGCCGACATAAATAAGGTTGAACTATCGGTTACAGCAAAAAACCTGTTAAACACAGCCCAAAAAAGGGTGCAAACTAATGCAGGCACCGAGCATGTTTTACTGCTTTACCGCGATGGTATTGCCTTTAAGCTTGGGGTAAAATATAAATTTTAGATTCGAAACTCATAATTCAAAAAAAAAACAATCAGGAAAAATTAATTTAAACATTAAAAAAATGAAAAAACAGAAACTTATTTTAACAACTGCTTTATTGGTTACATTAAGCTTAGGCTTTGTATCGTGCGACAAAGACGAACCAGAAAACAATGGAACATATACTAAAGAAGAGTTACAGGGCGAAATGTCGACCGACATAACGCTTGATGCATCGATAAGCTATAAACTAACCGGGGCTTTAATAATGAAAAGCGGTACTAAACTTACCATACCAGCCGGAACAGTAATTACTGCAACCGAGGTATCGACCACCAACCCCGATGTACGTTACATTGCAATTTCGCAGGGCGCACAAATTATTGTTAACGGTACCGCCGACAAACCTGTTGTAATGACAGCATCGGTAAAAGCAACCGAATCGTGGGGCGGTTTGGTACTTTGCGGTAAAGCTCCACAAAACAAAGCCGGTGTTGCCGGTGGTTCGTCAACATCGGAGGTTGCCGACCTGCCTTATGGTGGTTCCGATGCAAACGACAACTCGGGCTCAATTAAATACTTACGCCTTGAATATACAGGTTACAAATACACAAACGAGAAAGAATTTAACGGCTTGTCGTGTTTTGGTGTTGGTTCGGGCACAACATTAGAGTACATATCGTCGTACGAAGGTGGCGACGACGGCCTCGAATTTTTTGGTGGCTCGGTAAGTGCTAAATACCTTGTATCGATTAAAAGCGGCGACGACGGCATTGACTATGCCGACGGCTGGAGCGGTACTGGCGAATACTGGTATGTAAAAGACGCAGCCAAATCGGCTATCGAAGGCTCGAACAATGGCGACAATGGAGCATCGGCAACACCAATGACAAACGCAACTGTAAAAAACCTGACCTTAATTGGCTGCGGCGAAAAACCTTATTACTTTAAAGAGGGTGCCGGCAAACAAACTGTCGACAATGTTGTAATTGGCGGGCTTACAAACGTTGCAAAAGCTCCTTACTTTTTTATCGACAATGCCGATACCGACGCAAAAGCCCGCATTGAAGCCGGCGATATTAAAATTACAAACGTTAAATTTATTGAAATTGGCGACGTTGCTAAAACTGTTGAAGGCCTTACAATAACCGAAAGCGAAACAGCAACCGGCGCAGGTAAAACCAGCGAAATGCCCGACTGGGCAACTTCGTGGGCTACACAATCAAAATAAAAAAACTAACTGCAATAACGTCATTCAAAAATCTACTCTCTTGTTTATGGTCTTGTAAAAAATTCGCATAATTTAAGTTAGGGCAGTTATTAATATAAATTCAGGTTAACTTAACTATTTGTTAACCTGAATTTTTTTTTGTGTAAGTAGATTTGTCAAAAAACAATATCATGCAAAATAATTATATTTTAATTGTTGACGACGAACCCGACATTTGCCAAATATTAAAATACAATTTCGAAAAAAACGGGTTTATAGCCCATACAGCAAGCTCGGCCGAAAATGCCATAAAAACAAACCTTAAGCTATACAACATAATGTTGTTTGATATTATGATGGACAAAATGGACGGTTTTGAATTACTAAAATATGTACGCGAAAAATTAAACCTTAACACACCTGTACTTTTTTTGTCGGCTTTAAACCAACCCGTTAACATTATAAAAGGTTTTGATTACGGTGCCGACGACTTTATTAAAAAACCATTTATTATTAACGAAGTTATTGCCCGTGTAAACGCTGTTTTAAAACGATATAACAACCAACAAAACAAATTACCTGAAAATACAATTTATATTGACAATAATTTTAAGCAATTACATATTAATAACAACGTAATAAACTTAACCCCAACCGAGTACGATATATTTATGTTGCTTTACAAACACCCCGGTAAAGTACACGCGCGTGCCGATATTCTTAAACAAATATGGCTTAACCAACCTAACGTTTTAGGCCGCACAGTTGATGTAAACATTACCCGCATACGCAATAAATTAGGCAAATTTAGCAACTGTATAATTACAAGGCCTGGCTATGGTTACTATTTTGATAGCAGCGTATTTAAAAACAATTATTAACTTTTTTTTTGCACTTTTGCTTATAAATTTATGATATTAACTAATATAAAAGGCATGGCCAACCGTTTCAGGTTATCAAAATACCGGTTAAAACTTTTTTACAATTTTTTTTTCCTGTTTATTGCCTTTGCTGTGGCAATAGCACTTGTTCAATACAAACGCGAGAAAGACTCGAAAACCGAACAATTAGAAAACACGCTACAAACATATATTGGGCTGGTTAACCAGTTTATAATTAAAAACAACATTATACAAAACAATAATTTTTATTTACTCGACTCGCTAATTAATTACCTTCCCGATAAACGCACACGCGTAACAGTTGTCGAAAATAGCGGGAAAGTACTTTTCGACTCGTTTGTTGAACAATACGCCGGGCTCGAAAACCACTTTGAGCGACCCGAGATACAACAGTCAATTACATCAAATTATGGCAGCAGCATAAGGTATTCAACATCAACTAATACATATTATTATTATCATGCAAAATATTACAACAACTATTTTGTGCGCGTGGCACTGCCCTACAACATTAGGGTAAAAAACCTGTTAAAAGTTGATCTTTTTTTTATTTACATAATTATTTTCATATTTATAATTGCAACCCTGTCGCTTATATTTATATCGGACCACCTTGGCAGCACAATATCGCAATTACAAAACTTTGCAAGCAAAGCCGCATCGGGCAGCGTTATCGATACTGCCGAAAAATTTCCCGATAATGAACTTGGCGAAATTGGACAACAAATTGTAAATGTATATACAAGGCTCAAAAAAACTAAAAACGATTTGATTGCCGAACGCGAAAAAATATTCAGGCATCTGCAAATTTCGCACGAGGGTATTGCAATTTTTAACCGCGACAAAAAGCAGCTTTTGGCCAACAACCACTTTATACAGTACCTTAATACCATTAGCGACGAACCAACTATTACCCCAAATAAAGTTTTCGATATTCCGGAATTTGCACCTGTTACCGATTTTATTGACGAGCAACTTAAAAAAAACACAATTACGCCATCAAACATGCTTGGCAATATACTTACCATACAAAAAAACGGAAAATGGTATGTAGTACAAGCTATTGTTTTTCACGACTTTACTTTCGAAATATCGATAAACAACACTACCAAACACGAGAAAGACAAAAAGCTTAAACAACAAATGACAAGCAATATTGCCCACGAGCTTAAAACCCCTGTAAGCTCTATTTTAGGATATTTAGAAACTATTTTAACTACAAACGTTGACGACGATAAACGCCGCTTTTTTATTGAACGGTCGTATGTGCAAACACAACGGCTATCGTCGTTGATACAAGATATATCGTTGCTTAACAAAATTGAAGAGGCCGGCGATTTGTTCGAGATTGAAACTTTCCGTGTAAACGAAATTATACGTTTAGTAATTGACGATTTACGACCTAAAATTGACGATAACAACATTGGGCTTACTATCGACATTAAACCCGAACTCGAGATAAACGGTAACCGCTCGGTATTTTACTCAATATGGCGCAATTTGGTTGAGAACTCGGTTAACTATGCCGGGCCAAACACCGAGATATTAATTAAGAATTACTTTGAAGACGACAATTACCTGTACTTTTCGTTTGCCGACAATGGAACCGGCGTGCCCGAGCAACATTTAACACGAATTTTCGAGCGTTTTTACCGCGTCGATAGCGGACGCTCGCGCAGCATGGGCGGCACAGGCCTTGGTTTGGCAATAGTTAAAAACGGCGTAGTGTTCCACAAAGGCGAAATATCGGTTAAGAATTTAAAAACAGGCGGATTAGAGTTTATTTTTACGATAAGCAAAAATATTACTTTAACAAATTAAACTACAACGAGTTAAGCATCTTTTTAAAAGCCTCGTTTGGCAACAGCCCAAATTGGTCGTCGGCAAACTCGGGTTTTAAGCGGTTTACAAAATACATATCGGTTTTGTCGGCATTTTTTATTGCAATTTTGCCCCGGTACTCAAATTCAAAATAGTCTTTAATAATATTAAAAGTATCGCCCGACACGTTAACGCGGCCAACAGAGCCTTCGGTTTGCATACGGGCTGCAATATTAACGGTATTTCCCCAAATGTCGTAAAGATATTTTTTACGCCCAACAACGCCAGCAATAACCGGCCCTGTATGTATACCAATCCGGCATCGCCACTGCATGCCGCTTGGGGTTGTGTTAACTTCGAGCAGGCTATTAACATAATGCTGTATCTCGAGCCCTGCCAAAACAACATCAAAAGGGTTACTCTTGTTACGCAAAGGCAAACCGCCAACACACATGTATGCGTCGCCAATGGTTTTTATTTTTTCGATAAAATGCTGTTCAACAATATCGTCAAAGGTTTTAAAGTAAGTATCTAAAACACTTACAAGCTCTTTTGGGTCAAGTTCGAGTGTTAACTTTGTAAACTCGCTAAAGTCGAGAAAAAGTACCGATGTAAACTTGTAGTCTTTTGGTTTTGCCTCGCCTTTCGATTTAAGCTGCCGAGCAACCTCGAATGGTAAAATATTCAGCAAAAGCTCTTCCGACTTAACTTTTTCAACCTCTAAGTCTTTATTTTTTTCGTTAATTTCAATTTGTTGCTGCTCTAATAAAGCGTTGGCACTTTTAAGATGGTTTGCCAAAGCCATCATGTACTCGTTTTTTTGGTTTAACGATTCTTCGGTTTCTTTAAGTTTAGTAATATCGGTTTCGATAGCAATAAACCTGTCGACAGTGCCGCTGGGTGTAATAACAGGAGTAAGAGTTGTTTGTATCCATTTAAACTCGCCGTTGCGTGTAAGACATTCGGCCACATAGTTTACCGATTTTTTTGATTTAACGCACCGTTCAATTTTACTCTCGATATCGGAGTTTTTACTTGCCTTGTATAATGTACGACCAAATTTGCGTTTAAACTCGTCAATTGTGTAGCCATACATGCGGTTAAAGCCCTCGTTCACCCATTCAATTTCGCCCTCGGGGCTAAAAATAACAAACGAGTTGTCGGCGCGGTCCATAAACAGAAACAATTTGTCCATTAACGATAATGTTTCCTGGGCGGTAATATTCTCTTCGGTAACCTCTTTAATCCGCCTCGACAGTTTTAGCTGGTTATCGATACGGCTTTGTAGTTCAAGGTCCGACACGTCGGATTTAACAAAATCGTTGGCACCACTTTGGAACGCTAGTTTTATGTTGTTAGGTATCGAGAATGACGATTTATCGATAACAATAACAGGCAAATCGTGGAAACGCTCGTCGTTTTTAATAGCCTCAACAATGCTAATATCGTTAAAAAAGTTATCGTGTATAACTAATAAAATAAGGCTAAACTGACCCGACAGTAGTTTTTCAATAATTTGGTTTAACTGTGTACCCGACAAAATTGCATCAACCTGGTGCTGGCAGGCACTAAGCATTTGGCTGTATTCGCCCGTGTTTTCGATAATTAAAATTCGATGGTGCACAAAAAAATAATTATTGATAATGGCTTTGAATTTGGAGTTTTTTTTTAAATAAACCTAATTTATTAAATAAAAAAATGGTTTATGGCGTTG
>CAZJCR010000091.1:4967-13962 GCA_964544385.1 uncultured Bacteroidales bacterium | reverse complement strand
CACGTCCAAATCCGGCACCGCGACCCATACCACGGTTCATTCCGCGACTTGCGCCTTTTGTATAGCCTGGCGAGTTATAGCCTGAGCAAAATCCTAATAATCTTCCGGTCATGGAACCTTGTCCCATTGGTCCGGTACGGTCTCCTTGTGGCATAATTTTAATTTATATGTTAATTGTTATGTAAATATTCTACTTTATTCGCTGTACAAATATACAAATTAAAATGAACAAATGTTCATATGGACTACGTATTTTGGTTAATATATATTTATAATAGGTAGTTAAAATACAATATTGTACAATAACAATGTTAATTTAATTATTTTGAAATATCACTAATATGTTGAAGCAATGTACATTTGCGATTATATTATTTGTTTATTTAAATTTTTATGTACTTTTAATTTAAAACAAAATATTGTATGAACAAAAGGTTATAATAACAATTATAAATGTAGTAATGTATATTTCTTATTGCACAATTAGTAACTGCTTTAAATTTACCTGCCAGTTGTGCCGACATTAAAATAGGGATTATTAAAAAACAATATAATATTAGCATTGGTGATATTAAAAAAGCAATTGTTGAATTACACCCAAATTGACCGATTTGCTAAATCGATTTAGACCCAAATTGAGCTAATGGCTCAATCGATTTAGAATTTGTAGGTATTTCACTACACTTGGTTAGTGATACATTACAAACTCTACGTGATGGTTATTCCTGAGTATAGCTCTTGTACGGTTTATTTCAAATCATCAACTTAGGTTATAATTACCCAAAAAAATAATTAAAGTATTTTTAAAAAGATGTTAGATTAATTAATAAAGATATAAATTTGCGCGACTAAAAAATATAGCTTATTTAAACCCCAAATAACTATTGGCCTTTAAAAAACTATAGCTTATACTTAGTAATTGAGTTATACATAACATTTAAAATATAAAAACATTTTAAATATTTTTATTGATTAATATTATTAACAATAAATTATGAAGGTGGATATTTTGTCGGGATAAATGTTTTTAAAACCACTTTAAACTTATTTTATTGGTTGTTATAAATTACAAAATGTAATAACAATAATATTTAAGTTAAATCAATAAAAACATATAAAACCAAACAAATAAGTAATAACAGTAATGTTTAGCAAAAATGTTGTTTTTCAATGAAATTATTTGTTAAAAACATACATGTTATTTGTTACATTGGTTAAATGTGCTAAACATATTCCCAAAATATGTTAAGGTTATATTTTATAAACTAAATTAAGTGAGATGAAACTCACATGGTTTTATTTTGTAAAAACATATAAATCAAGCTTGTAAGCCTATTTTTGCTAAAAATAGTTTGAGAGCAATATGTGATAATTCAAAGAATTAAATTTTTAATAATGAAACATCTATAATAAGGAAATTTATCACACACGAACCCCGATAAACCGGGGCAAGCAATCTGGCCTTTAAAAATAAAATTATAAACAGATGAAACATATATTCAAACCAAAAATTGTAAGCCTTTTTCAGCATGGCTTAATAACAAAAAAAACACTTACAAACGATATTTTTGCCGGCATTGTAGTTGGTATAGTTGCCTTACCGCTTGCAATAGCATTTGCAGTGGCATCGGGCGTTGGTCCCGACAAAGGTCTTGTAACAGCAATAATTGCCGGGTTTATAATATCGTTATTAGGCGGTAGCCGTGTCCAAATTGGCGGGCCAACTGGTGCATTTGTAATAATAGTTTACACAATTATCGAAAAATACGGGTTCGACGGGCTGGTAATATCAACAGTAATGGCAGGTATAATTTTGGTAGTATTTGGTTTATTAAAGCTGGGTACTCTTTTAAAATACATACCGCGCCCATTAGTTATTGGTTTTACAAGTGGCATAGCAGTAGTTATTTTTTCAATTCAGATAAAAGATGCCTTGGGTTTAAGTGGCAGCGTACCATCGGAATTTGTTGGCAAATGGGCGTATTATTTCAGCAACCTGTCGTTAACAAATTTAAGTGCCTTAATTATTTGTATATCAACAATATTGATAACAGTATTTTCAACCAAAATTACATCAAAAATACCAGGCTCGTTTATAGCAATAATTTTAGTATCGGTAGTTGTATATTTTTTAGGTACCGATGTTGCTACAATAGGTTCGGTTTTTGGCGATATTCCTTCGGGTTTTAGTTTATCGGTACCCGATTTTAAATTTTCGGATCTTACCTTTTATATCGGGCCTGCATTAACAATAGCACTGCTTGGGGGTATCGAGTCGTTATTGTCGGCAGTTGTGTCTGATGGTATGATAAGCAGTAACCACCGGTCGAATACTGAGCTTATTGCCCAGGGAGTTGCAAATATTGTTACACCATTTTTTGGCGGAATACCTGCAACCGGAGCAATAGCACGTACGGCCACTAACGTAAAAAACGGCGGTCGTACACCAATCTCGGGTATTGTACATGCAATTACACTTTTGCTTATAATGTTGTTTTTTGGTAAATATGCCAAACTTATACCAATGTCGTGTTTAGCAGGTATACTTATTGTTGTTGCTTATAATATGAGCGAGTGGCGGTCGTTTGTATCAATTTTAAAAGGGTCGTTTTTCGATATCATAGTTTTGCTAACCACTTTTTTTCTTACTGTTTTGGTCGACCTAACTGTTGCTATCGAGATAGGCATTGTGCTTGCATCGTTGTTGTTTATGAAACGTATGGCCGATGCAGGTAAATACACCTTGGCCGAGGTTGACCGCGATGTTATCGATAATTACTCGGAGTTGCCAAAAGAGATTGGTATTTTTGAGGTTAGCGGGCCATTCTTTTTTGGTTCGGCTAAGGAGTACAGTGAGCTTATGAAATCGATGGGGCAAAAATCGAAAATACTTATTATACGTATGCGTCATGTTCCTTTTATCGATTCAACTGGTATGCACAACCTTAAAGAGGCAGTAAAAAACCTACAGGCTAATGGTACAAAGGTTTTGTTTTCGGGGGTAAACGATATTGTAAACAAAGATTTAACAAAAGGAAGGGTAGTTTTTATGGTTGGTAAAGCCAACGTTTTTGCAAATTTTAACGATGCTGTAAAATATGCTAAACAATTAATTGCTAAATAGTTATTATAATTATATTTTTTGTAAAGGCCGGCTGTTATAGTCAGGCCTTTTTTTTTACCCAAATTCTAATACATTTTTAAAAGTAGAATCAACAAGTTAAACATGAGCCGAAAAGTGGTTGGCGTCAACTAACTCGCGATATTTATTTACAATAGCTTTAAAGTCAGTCCATGTATCGCGTTTAAGTCCAGGGTTTCGCAAAAGTGCAGCTGGGTGAAAAACAGGCATTGCCAAACGTCCGTTAATAGTAATCCATTTACCACGTTCGGCAGTAATACGGTGTCCTGGCCCGGCCATGTATTTTAACGATGTTGCTCCCAGTAAAATTAAAATTTTAGGGTCAATTATCTCAATTTGTTTTAATAGCCAAGGCATGCATATTTCGGCCTCGGTTTGAGTTGGTACCCTGTTATTTGGCGGGTGGCATTTTACAATGTTGCTTATAAAAATATGTTGGTTGCGGGTAAAACCACAAGCTTCGAGTATTTTGTCGAGCAATTGGCCCGATTTTCCAACAAAAGGTCTTCCCAATATATCTTCGTCGTAGCCGGGAGCTTCGCCAATAACCATAATAGGAGCATTAGGGTTGCCCTCGCCAAAAATTACATGTTTACGGTTTTTCGACAAATCACATTTTGAACATAAGTTAATTTCGTTGAATAATATGTCAAAATTATTTTTCAAATTGTTTGTTGGTGGTATTATTTATTAAATGTCGTTGTTGTTAAGCAAGTGTATATTGTCCGAGTCGCACGACCTACAATGGCTTGTAGGTTTTATTGTTACCATAGTTTCATTACAGTCTTTGCATTTATACCAATAATTGTCGGTAACATAATCGCCACCTTTTATTATAATTGCTTTGCCCTCAACAAATGCTTTTGCAATGCTTTTTCGGGCTTTTTCGTAAATGCGGGTAAAGGTAGGCCTCGATATTCCCATTTTTTCGGCGGCTTCTTCCTGGTTAAGGTTCTCGTAATCGGTTAAGCGTATTGCCTCAAACTCTTCTAATAGCAATATTACTGTGCCAAGCTCGCGCATAGGTATGCCAAATGGTTTATAGCCTTCCATTTGTGGTGGCATATTTATTTTTCGGTTTCGTTTACGGTTTGGCATTTATAAACTGTGTATTTGTTTTGTTATTAATGCAGCAAAAATATTTACTCTGCAAAATTATAAAATTAAATGAACATTTGTTCATTAGTAATGAGTTATTGTTTTTAAACGCTCAACTTAGGTAATAAAACGCGGGCAAAAAATTTACTAAACAACGTCGATATTATTGGTATGGCAAATATCGATTAACGATTTTTGAAGAACTTCAAAATCGCTGTACGATACGTTGTGAAGTGGTAAAATAAGAGGTTTGTTACGGTTCTCGAGCCTGAATTTAAGGTATTTACGGTCAATCTCGAGTTCTTCAATTAAATCGATATGTATTTTGCGTTGGGGCAATATTACCGTTAATTTTAAAATTATAAGGTTATGGGTAATTTTTATAAATTTTGATGCAAAGTTTGGCAGCTTTTTCGACGAAAGTATTATTAATATTATTCCTAAAGCTAAATTTAATATTGCGCTGGTATTGGCCCAAAAGGTAAGTTCGGGGGTTTTTATAAAATACATTACTGATACAATAAATAGTACCGAGCCAAGTATCGATACAATTATTTTAAAGGCTGGGGTAAGGTTTTGATAGGCGTAGTTGAGCCTTAAATTAAGTAGAGGTTTATTGTGCATAATATTTTTTTAAGCAATATTACTATTATTTGGCAAATGAATTTTGTTTTTTAGTCAAAAATAGTGCTTATAAAAAATATAAAATAAATCATGTTTTTTTGTGGCGTATTTAATTTATGCCCATACATACACTAACACCCATAAAATTATATAACCAAAGCAGTTAAGGCTTGCCTGTTAATTATTGTAACTTGTTTACGGTTAATTTTAATAATGCCACCATTAACTAATTCGTTTATAGCGCGCGATAGCGATGGCCTTGTAACACCAAAAAATTCGGCAAGGTCGGTTTGGTTTAAAGGCATTTCAATTTGGTTTAAATTGTTTTGGGCAATGTTTAACAAGTATTGTGCAAATTTACCTTTTATAGTTTTAAACGATAAAAACCAAATGCGGCGGCTTAAAAACTGTGCCCTGTCTGATATTGTATTTAATATGTTTTGTAAAACTGTTTTATTGGCCTGCATTAGTTTTATAACACTTTGAGCCGGTATAATAAGGGCTTTAACATCGGTGTTTGCAACTACATCAACAGGGTAATTGTTGTTGTTGCCAAATAAAAAGCCTATTGCCACCGGGCGCGGGGCATAAACGTCTTCAACTTTTAAAATTTTCCCGGTTACGTCGAGCATTTCGCCCCTAACGTGCCCGTCGAGCAAAACAATAAGGTTGTTTACCGGTTGCCCGCGCGATGCAAGTATTTGTTCTTTTGAGTATTGTTTTACATTGAATGTTACTGTTGCCAGAATATTCTCGATATTACTGGCCGACAGCCCTTTAAAAACAGGGCAAAGAGCTAATGTTTTGTACATTGTAGTGCTAAAAAAAGTTAAGGCAATTTATAATATTTTGATATATAAAAGCACTAATTGTAGCTTTATTAAAATTAAAAGGCCATAAAAATGATAATATTTTTATGGCCTTTTAAGCAATACACAAATTGAGCTAATGGCTCAATCGATTTAGATTTTGTAAGTATTTCACTGCACTTCGTTGGTTGAAATACAACAAACTACACATCGGCATTATACCTAAGTTACGCGTTTATTTGCTACGCTTTAGCAGCTTAACTTAGGTAATAATTTGCGTTTTTAAGCATTAAAAGTTTTAACGTGCCTCTTGCTTTTTTCGTCGTAAATATCGGCAATAGTAAGTAAAATAGCGGTTTCTTCAACCCCGCCAAAGTAAGGGTTAAGGCTTGTTCCAAAAACTTTTAATGTTGGCGACAAGCCCATGTATGCATTAATAAGCGGGGGTATGTTTTCGCCAAGGGCACGTACATTTTTCGATAGTATTTTATAATTGTCGTTGTAGTTTTTACCTGTAAAAATGGTTTCCATTTTATTAATGTCGATATTAAGTTCTAAAGGCTCAATTAGGTGAATAAGGTTTTTGTCGCCTTTAAAATATTTATCCATAAAGTACAGTATCATGTTGCGTGCCTGCTGGTTGTAATGGCGGTACATTGTTACTTTTCCAAAAAAGTATTTTACGTTTGGGTTTTTAACAATAAGCGCGCCAAGCCCGTCCCAAAGGTTGTCGAGGGCAAACAGCCCGCGCCGCGAGTTACCAGTGGCCTGTACCGAAGGAACAACAAATGAGCGGCCTAACTCGATAAGGTTTGGAAGGTAGTTAGTTTTAAAGTTTTCGGAGAAATAAAATAACTGCGAGGTTGCCAATACCGGAACGTTGTTTTCGTCGGTTGGAGCCTCGGCCCCGCTAATAAAGCGGTAACCGCCTAAAATTTCGTGCTCGCGTGGATCCCAAACAATAAGCTGGTTATATGGTTTTGCCTGGGTGTCGTATTGGTCAATATCGAGGCTTTTGCCTGTACCGCCGCCTGCTGCTCTAAAAGTATGTTCGCGCAAGCGTCCAACTTCGCGCAATAGGTTTGGTGCATTATGGTGGTTAAAAATGTATAGCTCGTTGTCGCCAAAGTTGGTTTTGCGCAAAAATTTGTCGGTTGTTAATTCGTTAATTAGTAGTTGTTTATCAACAGCCTCGATAATGTTGTCCATAAAAATATATCAAAAAAAATTTTGGTTAAAGTTACAAATTTACATATTAATATAATGGGTTATTTTACCTATTCCATTTGGTAAGTTTTACGGCGTATAAATTCAACCCATTGGGTAGTGTTTTTAGTATTGTCGAACGTGGTGTAAGGTATGGGTTTGCCAAAACTTATGGTAATATCTTTATTGTATTGGCTGTACATTTCGTGAACTAAAAAAAGCATCTCAATGTTTACTTTAATGCCAAGAGCTTTGCGAAAATTCGAAAGGTTATAAAAAAAGTTTGAGTTGCTACCGTTAATATGAACCGGAATAATATCGCGTTCATGTTTAATGGCTTGTATTAAAAAGTTCTTTTTCCATTCAAGGTCAATAATTTTGCCTTTAATTTTACGTGAGCAAAGCCCTGCCGGGAAGTATAAAACGGGCATATCCGACTTGTAGGCGTTGTCGATAGAAACAAATGCCTGACGGCTAATTGAGCCATGTTTGTTAATAGGCACAAATATCTCGCGTAAGCTTGGCAGGTTAAGCAAAAGGTCATTTACCGGAAAACGTACCTGACCATATATTTTGCTAACGGTTTGTATAAATACTAAACCGTCGAGGCCACCTAATGGGTGGTTCGACACGAAAAGGGCGCGGCCGTTGGCCGGAAGGTTTTGAGTACCTAATACTTTTATGTTTGCGCCAAACATTGTAAGGCCGTTATCGACAAACTGGTATGGACTAACGTTGTAATTTTCGGATATAAAATGGTTGATATCGTTTTGGTGAAGTATTTTTTTTAGCTTTTTAATTATAAAGCCCGGGATAATTTTAAGCAGCCGCGGGTTTTTTGCCCCAATTATGTTCTCGATATCAATTTGCGGGGCTGTTTGTTTACTGTTATCCATTGCTTTTTTTATTTACCAGCGAAAATACTATTTTTTTTTTATGGTGTATAATTTAGTAAAATTATGTATGCTGCTGTTTATTTTAAGGTTATATTGTTTAGTAAATTATTATCGAGCTTAAAATATTAGCTCGCTACACTTGGTTAGTGAAACATAAAGCAAAATCGAAACCGGGTGTATAACTAAGTTAAGGGCTTGTTAGCTTTACTTTAACCGCTCAACGTAGGTATTATTTTAAGTAAAAGCATGTACCCTGTTTTGTTTTGTGTAAAGTATTGCTTAGTTTTATACTATTACTGTAAAACAAATATTCAGGAAACCTTTGTCCGCAAAAAAAGGGGCGTAACCGAAAAGCCATACGAGTAGGGGTAATTATAAAAAAACTAAAATTATGAGAACTGAAAATGCTGTGTTAATGACAATGGCACGCGAATCGTTAAAAGGTAAATGGGGTTTAGCTATTGGTGTTTCAGTAGTTTATATTTTACTGATAGGTGCTGTACAGGTAATTCCGATAGCAGGCGCAATTGCATCGTTATTAATTGGAGGGCCGTTGGCTTTAGGTTTTGCAATGTTCGCGTTAAGCATATCGCGTAACCAGCAAGCTGAGATAGGCCAGTTGTTTAAAGGCTTTAATAATTTTGGTACCGCGCTTGGTGCATATTTATTGGTGGCATTATTTACCTTGTTGTGGATGTTATTGCTTATTGTCCCCGGAATAATTGCGGCATTATCGTATTCAATGACATACTATATTTTAGTTGATAACCCCGAAATGGGCGCAAACGCTGCTATCGACAAAAGTAAACAAATGATGTACGGTTATAAATGGAAATTCTTTTGCCTTGGTTTACGTTTTATTGGCTGGGCGTTGCTTTGTGTACTTACTTTAGGTATTGGCTTTTTGTGGTTAATGCCTTATATGCAGGTAAGTGTATCAAAATTTTACGACGATATTAAAGATAATCCCATTCAACAAGCTTAAATTTCACAACTTAAGCTATTAGCTCAACCGGTTTAGGTTTTTCAAGCTTATCATTTAATTTGGTTAGTGAAACATCAAGCAAAATCAAAACCGGGGTTATACCTAAATTGAGGGCTTGTTAGCTTTACGTTAACCGCTCAACTTAGGTATTATTGAAAACAAAAAATGCCGGGTACTTAATAAAGTTGCCCGGCTTTTTTATTAAAATATTTAGTTCCCAAATTTATCTGATACA
>CAZJCR010000091.1:0-4867 GCA_964544385.1 uncultured Bacteroidales bacterium | reverse complement strand
TTTAAACCGCTCAACTTAGGTACAATTTGTTTTATAAAATCAACAGAGTGGTCGATGCCAAAAACCGACGAGTTAATGCACAAATGATACGATGTAGCGTGCCCCCATGTTTTGTTGCTAAAATAATTATAATACGATGATCGGTTTTTATCGGTTTTTTGAATCAAATCAATTGCTTTGTTTTGGGGCATAGGTTCTTTTAGCGATATACGTTTTACGCGATCGTCAATATTGGCGGTAATAAAAATGTTTAAGCAGTTAGGGTAATCTTTAAGCACGTAGTCGGCACAACGGCCAACAAAAATGCATGATTTTTCGTCGGCAAGTTTGCGTATTACGTCGCTTTGAATATTAAAAAGCATCTCGTTGCTAAGGTAATTATTAGGGTAAAGTTCTTCAAAGTAAGCGCCGGGCATTCCCCAAAAACCGCCTAAAAATGGTGAGCCGGGTTTTTCGTCGGCATTTTCGAAAAACTCTTTACCAAGCCCGCTCTCTTGCGCGGCAATTTTAATAAGCTCTTTGTCGTAAAACGATATGCCTAATTGTTGCGCAAGTTGTTTACCTATTTGCCTGCCACCGCTACCAAGCTGACGGCCTATGGTAATTACATATTTTTGTGTCATAACTTTACTTTTTTTTAAAGTTAAACTTTTATTGTTGTTTTTTTGTATTGTTTTATTAGCAATATGGCAGCAATTATCGACGACAAAAAGTCGGATAAAGGTAAGCTGTACCACACACCTTTAACCCCAATAAAACGCGGTAGTATTATTAAACAAGGTAATAAAAACAAAACTTGTCGCGATAGCGACATAAAAATCGATTTTTTTGCGTGGCCTATGCTTTGAAAAAAGTTTGATGTAACCATTTGGAACCCAACTATCGGGAAACAAAAAAATACAATTCGCAAACCTTGTGCCGATATGTCGACAAGGTTTTGGTCGGTTGTAAATATTGAAACCACTGCCCGCGGAAATAACTGGCTTGTTACAAAACCAAAAACCATTATTGCTGTGGCAATAGCAAGGGTATATTTTAATACAGTATTAACCCTTGTATGTTGGCCTGCACCATAGTTATACCCGGCTATTGGCTGCATTCCCTGGTTAAGACCCATTACTAACATAGCAAACAAAAACGCTACACGGTTAATTATACCATACGCCCCAACATGTAAGTCGCCGCCATAGTTTATAAGTCCCTGGTTTATTATTATAACTACTATACACGATGCCGCGTTCATCGAAAAAGGCGAAATACCTATGGCAAGCGAGTCGAGAACAATTTTACGCTTTAACCTGAAAACACCTTTTTTAAAGTGTACAAAATTGCTTTTATTATTAAATAGTAGTATTTGATAAAAAAGCATTATTGCCTGCGATATTATTGTTGCTAATGCCGCACCTTTAATTCCCATGTTAAGTTTGTAAATAAATACCGGGGTAAGTATAATGTTTAAAACTACGGTACAAATAGTGTTTAGCATCGATACCCGTGGTTTGCCTATTGCCCTTAGCAGAGCGTTAAGCCCTAAATATAAATGTGTTATTACGTTGCCAAGCGATATTATTAACATGTACTCGCGTGCATATGGCAAAGTTTGGGTACTTGCACCAAAAAATAAAAGTATGGGGTCTAAAAATGCTATCACAACAATTGTGTAAAGCATTCCAAATACAAAGTTTAGAACAAACACGTTTCCCAAAATATTGTTAGCCGTGCTATAATCTTTTTGACCCAGGCGCAGCGACATTAATGTTGATGCCCCAACACCTACAAGCGAGCCAAATGCTGCCGAAAGGTTCATGAGCGGAAAAGTTATTGCCAAGCCCGAAATTGCCAAGGCTCCAACACCCTGACCAATAAATATACTGTCGACAATATTATATAACGATGCAGCTATTGATGCAATTATCGACGGTATGGCATATTGCCTTAATAAACGCCAAATATTATCGGAGCCTAAAGCTAATGCCGATTTTTTGTTATCCATAAAGTACTGGTTTTAAATACATTGATGCCTAAAGGTAAGGTTTTGTGGCAACCGCGCAAAGTTAACACCATTTAATTAACTGTTAGGGTTTACACGTTTTTTTTTGCAAAAACATGCTTTTTTTTCTGACATCTAAAAAATATGAGCCGACTGTTAATTTTTGTATAAATATTTAGTAATTATGTTAAAATTTTAAAACCTAAAACATGATTACACCAATATCTGAGTGTTTGTATTGTCAAAACAACCAAACATTACATAGTTTAATGATTAAAATATGTGATTTAAAAGTATCGCAGTTGTTTTTGTTTAAAGAACAGTCGCACCCCGGCAGATGTGTTGTTGCTTACAATGAGCATGGTATCGATTTTCACCAGTTAACAGCAAACCAGCGCGATGCTTTTATGGCCGACGTTGCTGCGGTTGGCAATGCAATTGAAAAAGCTTATTGCCCTGCAAAAATAAATTATGGCATGTACTCCGACACCCTTTCGCACCTGCACATGCATATTGTACCAAAATATACAGGCGGTTTTGAGTTTGGTGGTGTTTTTGAAATGAACCCTAAAAAAACATACCTTACCAACGACGAATACATAAATGCTATTGATAAAATTAAAACCCAAATTGAGCTAATGGCTCAATCGATTTAGATTTATTATGGTTTTTGATAGTGTTGTATAAAAAAAACAACCAAAAAAAATAGTTTATAAATATGTATAACAAGCATGTAACTAATAAGATAGCATTTTTAATGTTGTAATAATAGCTACTTAAAATATAATAAAATATTTGCCCGTTGCTTTTTTTGTAACGGGCTTTTTGCGTTTAACCATAATCGGGCTTTTATTAACAAATTTACCAAAGTGTAAAAGTTTTCAACAATAGTGTAAAAAAATGGGGTAATGTGGAGTAAAGTGGAAAATAATTTTGTTATTTTACACCCTGATTAACAGGTTAGTTATGGCAAATTTTATTGGCGAACATACTTGCAAGCTCGATAGTAAAGGGCGGGTATCGTTTCCGGCAGCTTTAAAAAAGCAGCTTGGTGCCGATATTGTTCGTTTTGTTGTTAAAAAAGACCTGTTCGAAAATTGCCTTGTATTGTACACAATGCCCGAGTGGGAACAACAAAACCAGGTAATACGCAACCATATAAACACTTTTAACAAAGAGCATAACCATTTTTTACGTGGTTTTTACCGAGGTACCGCCGAGGTTGAACTCGACAGTAGCGGCAGGTTACTTTTACCTAAACGCTTATGCGATATTGTAGGTATCGATAAAGATATTGTGATGTTAGGGCAGGATTCGAAAATTGAAATTTGGGCTAACGAGGCGTACGGATCCATTAACGACAACGAAATGGAATTTGCAGCTTTAGCCGAAAAAATAATGTCAGGCAATGTTAACCCGGTTTAGCAATGGAGAACTATCATATACCAGTTTTATTGGAACAAAGCGTTTCGGGGCTAAACATACAACCCGGTGGTACTTATGTTGATTGCACCTTTGGCGGCGGCGGCCACTCAAAACACATATTAAGCCAGCTTAATACTAATGGCCGCTTAGTTGCTTTTGACCAAGATGCCGAGGCTGTTAAAAACCTACCCGACGATAACCGCATTTTACTTGTTGAGGGCAACTTTAAATACCTGCAAAACTTTTTACGATACCATAAAATTACAGCTGTCGATGGTATTTTGGCCGACCTTGGCGTTTCGAGCCACCATTTTGACGACAGTAGCCGCGGTTTTTCGTTCAGGTTCGACGCTCCACTCGACATGCGCATGAACCAAAAAGCAGCACTTACCGCGGCAATTGTGCTAAATACCTATACCGACGAGCATTTAAAATCGGTGTTCAGGCTTTACGGCGAAATTGACAATGCTCATAAATTAGTATCGGCAATTTGCAGTTACAGGCAAACAAAACAACTGCAAACAATTTTTGAGTTTAAAGATGCAATAGCAACAGCAACTCCAAAAAACGGCGACTGGGCTTATCTTGCCAAAGTTTTTCAGGCATTGCGTATTGAGGTAAACCAGGAGATGGAGGCTCTTAAAGAACTGTTATTGCAAAGCCCGCAGGTTTTAAAAACCGGTGGAAGGTTGGTAGTAATTACTTATCACTCGCTCGAAGACAGGCTTGTTAAAAATTTTATTAAAGCAGGAAACTTTGACGGTATTATTCAAAAAGATTTTTACGGTAATGTTGTTGCCCCATTGAGCGCGGTTAACCGTAAAATTATTGTACCCGACGAAGCCGAAATTGAAGCTAATAGCCGCGCCCGTAGTGCTAAACTACGCGTTGCACAAAAAAACTAAGGTACTTTATGGACGATAATAAAAACACAAATACATCAAAAAAAGATACAGGGCAAAAGGTATTTATTAAAAATATACTCGACGGCAGTATACTTACCCGCGACAGTGTAATTAACCAGCTACCGTATATTTTTTTTCTTACCCTTATTGCTGCAGTGTACATTGCTAACAGGTACAATGCCGAAAAAATTGTACGGCAGTCGTACAAAGTACAAGCCGAACTTAAAGAATTGCGCGCCGAGTCGATTACAGTAGCATCAAAACTTATGTTTGTGAGCAAGCAAAGTGAGGTGGCGCGTTTGGTTAAAGAAAATGGTTTAGGACTCGAAGAGGCCGTTGAACCTCCACGTAAATTAATTGTCGAAAAATGAACGATAAAAGTACAGGAAAAGAGATTATTACAAGGCTGAGTATTGTTTACCTGGCCATTGTTTTATTTGCCTGTGCTATAATTGGCCGTATAATTTATTTGCAAATTTTTGAACACGATAAATGGGCAAAAGCCAACGTAATTACCCAAAAAGACATTACTATTGAACCCGAACGT
>CAZJCR010000090.1:0-14000 GCA_964544385.1 uncultured Bacteroidales bacterium | reverse complement strand
GCATCGGCAGCCATTAATGCAACCAAATAAATGTTGTTAATGCTCGATTGTGATGATTAAATATGAAAATTTATTAAATTATTATATAATAGTTAGTTATAATCAAAATTTGAATTATTTGATAACATTAATCATTAATAAAAAGGATTTAGTTTTAAATCAAAAAAAACAATGATTTATGAGTATGTTTTAAATAATATTAAAAATGATATAAAGTGTTGTTAATTAAAAGCAAATGAGTATAAATTTTGAAAATAAATTATAAATTTGCCGGCGTTTATTTGAATTTTTAAACCACCATTTATGTATAAAGATATCAAAATTGTATCGGCCGAGGAGGCTGTTAAAGTTATTAAAACGAACGATCGTATTCACATTCACAGTGTGGCATGTGCACCTCAAAAACTTATAAACGCCATGTGCGAAAGGGGGCGCAATAAAGAGTTTAAAAATGTTCGTATACAACATTTACATACCGAAGGTCCGGCACCTTATGCATCAAAAGAATTTGAAGGTGTTTTTCAACTTGAATCGTATTTTGTTGGACACAATGTGCGAAAAGAAACACAAGAAGGTTATGCTGATTATATACCTGTATTTTTGCACGAGACTCAAAAACTTATCCGTGAAGGATATAATAAAGTTAATGTTGCCATGGTACAAGTTTCGCCTCCCGATAAGCATGGTTATGTATCGTTAGGTACATCGGTTGATGCAACATTAGCAGCAGTACAAACAGCCGAAACTGTAATAGGTGTAATTAATCCTAATATACCAAGAGCATGGGGACAGGCAATGATAAAATTGTCGGAGATTGATATTTTTTGCCAGGATAATACGCCTTTAATTGAAGCGAAATTTTCGGAACCAAATGATTTAGAGGTTGCTATAGGCAAACATGCTGCTGCACTTATTGAAGATGGTGCTACCTTACAAATGGGAATAGGAGCGATACCTAATGCTGTATTAGCTCAATTGGGCAGCCATAAAAATTTGGGTGTTCATACCGAAATGTTTGCCGATGGAATTTTACCGCTTGTTGAGAGTGGTGTTGTTAATGGTGCCAATAAAGTTTTAGATAACGGTAAAATGGTATCGACATTTTTAATGGGCAGCAAGCGTTTATACGATTTTATTGATGACAACCCAGGTGTACTTATGCAAGATGTGGGATATACAAATAATATAAATATTATTGCCCAAATGCCACGTATGACTGCCATTAACTCGGCTTTGCAGGTTGATTTAACCGGGCAGGTTTGTGCCGACTCGATAGGACAAAAATTTTACTCGGGTGTTGGCGGTCAGGTTGATTTTATACGCGGTTCGTCGATGAGTAAAGGTGGTAAACCAATTATTGCAATGCCAAGTGTTACTCCTAAAGGAGTAAGCAAAATAGCAAACACGCTTTACGAAGGCTCGGGTGTGGTTACAACCCGCTCAAATATGCATTGGTTAGTAACTGAGTTTGGTGCTGTTGATTTATATGGACAAACACTTCAAAACAGGGCAAAACTAATTATAAGTATTGCCCACCCCGATCATCAAGAGGCTTTAGACAAAGCTGCATTTGAACGATTCGGACCTCATTTTCATTATATTGGTTAGAAAAATATAATATTAGCAGGGTTAAAGCCCTGCTTTTTTTTGCAACAATTTTTAAGTTTTATCGTATTTGGCAACTAAACATAAGTTGAACAATTATTAAAAAATTGCGTTCAAATTTTATTATCAAATAAGGTATTTTTGTAAACATAATTACTATTTTGTAAAATCGTGTTAAACACAATTTTTTTAATCGATTTATAAAATAACAAAAATTGAAAAATAATTTAAACCATTTATAATGAGAGCTATAAAAATATCACTTTTGGTTATTGTAGTTATATTTATTTCGATTTTAACTATAGGTTTTATTTTACCAAAAGAGCGATTAATTACCGAGAAAGTTTTAATTGATAAAATGTATTTTTTTATAGTTGCTGATATTACAAACCATTGGGAAGAGCCTGCATGGAACAACAATGTTGATACTTTGATACAGATAGAACAGGTTGATGGATTAGATGCTTGGAAAGAGTATTATGTTAATGGCGATTCGGCTATGTTTTTGATACAAAAGATTGCTGAAACAGATTATATAAGATTGTATGTTGATAAGAGCGGGCGTAACCGTAACTGCGTTATAACTGTAGTTGATATTGAAGGAAAAACAGCAGTTCGAATGTCGGAAGAGATATACGAACCAAACCCATTAAAACGGTTTTATTATTTGATAAATGACAAAAAAACCGAAAGAGTAAAGCAATATTTAGCTGACCTAAAACAAAAAAGTATTAACGATGCTGCCAGTGAGCAGCAAGACGATGGTTCTGAGTGGTAAGTATTTTATTGTTGAAATTTAGCTAACTGCTTAATTGATTTTCCCCATATTGAGCGATTCGCTCAATCGATTTAAATTTTGTAAGTATTTAAATATACCACGTTAGCGAAACACAACAAACGTTACTTTGAGGTTATACTTAAGTAAAGCTCTTGTTTACTTTACTTAAACTGCTCAGCTTATGTATTATTATTGTAATAAAAAGTTTTGTACTATATTGTTAAATATTTGAGGCTGCTCAGCATGTACCCAATGTCCCGAATTATTGATTATTGATAATTGTACATTTGAAAACATTTTATTAATAATTGGCATGTCAATATTAGTAATGTAATTTGAATATTTAGCTTTAATAAACAACGTGGGTTTGGCAATATCATTATCTTTATTATCGATACCCGATAGTATATGGTAAAGCGAGTTTTGAAGTGTATTTATGTTTAATAGCCAATTATACCCTGTGTTTTTATTCCATTGTAGATTTTTTATTAAAAAATTTACGAGCTTATAGTCGTTTAGTTGTTGTTGCAAAATACTGGCAGCTTGGTTACGGTTTTTAATTACATTTAAATCGATACTTTGCAAAGCCTTTATAATTTTTTTATGATTGTTAATTATTAAATAATCGACATCGTTAGTGTAACCACGCGGCGAAATGTCAACAATAATAATTTTTTTTACAAACTGCTCATATTTTAAAGCAAAAAGCATAGCCGCTTTACCACCCATCGAATGTCCAATAATTGAAGCATTGCTAATGTTTTGCGACTCGATAAAGTTTAATAAATCACTACATAAATCGTTATAAGTGTGTGAGTTATAATGAAATGCTTTTCCGTGGTTTCGTAAATCGGGTATATAAACAGTAAAATTTTGCATTAAAAAACGTGCTGTTGGCACCCAGTTGTCCGACGAACCATACAAACCATGCAAAATAATAACAGGTTGTCCATTCCCAAATTTTTTAAATGCAGGTATTAGCATTACAACAATTTTTTTTGTAAAAATATCAAACAAATATATTAACCCTGCAAAAATTAGTTACTTTTACCCTAATTGCAATAAATATAAATATGTTAGCTGTTGAATTATTATCGGAGATTGTTCCGGCCGTACACCCTAACGACACTACCCAGGAGGCTCTTAACTGGATGGATGTTTTTAAAGTATCGCACCTGCCGGTTGTTGACGGCGATAATTATTTGGGGTTAATATCAGATGCCGATATTTTTGATTTAAATAGCCCCAATAGTATTGTTACCGACCAAAATATTACACTACAAAGGCCTTTTGTTAAAAGCGAACAGCATATTTACGAGGTTATTAACGCGGTATCGAAATACAGGATAACAGTTATTCCGGTGATAGATAAAGATGAGAAATTTTTAGGCGTAATAACTATAAACGATCTTGCTCACGAGTTTAGTCAACTTATGTCGTCGGATAATTTAGGAGGAATAATAGTTTTAGAACTTAAAGAGAATGATTACTCGCTTAGCGAAATAGCGCAAATTGTTGAAAGCAACGACAACAAAATTTTAAGCCTTTATGTACGTTCGTTCCCAGGAAAACCACATATACACGTTACAATTAAACTAAATACAACTAATTTAGCAGCAGTATTGCAAACTTTTGAACGTTACAGTTACAAAATTGCTGCTGTTTATTCCGATAGCGAAGACCTTGACTTTTTAATGCGCGACCGGCTCGATTCGTTTTTTAAATTTATCAGTATATAAATAAATTGCTAAAATTTACTAAAAATATTATAAAGGTTATGTTCATAACCTTTTTTTGTTCGGTGTCGTACGCTGGTACACTTTCCGACAGTACTACTGTTATTATCAATAATATAAACATTGTTGGCAATAATAAAACCCGCGAGAGCGTAATTTTGCGCGAGTTGCTTATAAAAAAAGGCGATACTATTAGCATTAACGATATTGCACCGCTTGTAAAACGCTCCGAAGAAAACTTGTTTAACACATCGCTGTTTAATTATATAACCGTAAATATTTACAACGAAACACCAAAACATGCAAACTTATTTGTATTGGTTGAAGAGCGTTGGTACTTATGGCCATATATTATTTTTGAACATGCCGACCGGAATTTAAGCGCGTTTTTAAATAACGCCAACTGGAGCCGCGTTAACTATGGAATTATGCTTGTAAAAAATAATTTTAGGGGCAGACGCGAAATTGTTAAAATTAAAACCCGCTTTGGTTATAACGAACAATTACAATTTGCATATACAGTGCCAAATATTGGCGGTTCGCAACGCCATGGAGTTTCGGCCGAGTTGTCGTATAACCGCTT
Source organism: uncultured Bacteroidales bacterium (assembly GCA_964544385.1). Classification (GTDB taxonomy): domain Bacteria; phylum Bacteroidota; class Bacteroidia; order Bacteroidales; family SZUA-534; genus CAZJCR01. Next base: position 9,298 of record CAZJCR010000090.1, on the reverse strand, counting down.
ACACGAGGTTGCCTACAATTTGTTTAACGATAAACTTATTTATTATAATAACCCCGATAAATACATGCAAAAATACTACTCGGCTTACTTTAATTATAAATACAGGCCTAAGTACGATACCGACCATAATTTATCGGCTATGATATATCAACGTGTTGTTGACGACACAATTATTACTTTAAATAATAACTTTTTTTATAACAATAATAACTTTGGCCGTTATTTTATTTTAAGCTATACCTTTAATTTCGATACGCGCAACTACATACACTATCCTTTAACCGGAAAATTTTTTTCGCTTAATATTAGCAAAACAGGTTTATCAATTTTGCCAGGCGAACCCGATGGCTTTTGGGGCACCACCATCGATTATGCATTGTATAACAAATTACATAACCGTTGGTATAGTGGTTTAAATTTTAAGTCAAAACTAACATCAAAAAGCCAGGTTCCTTTCTCGATGCAACAATCGTTAGGTTATACCGACTATTTGCGCTCGTATGAGTATTTTGTAATAAACGGGCAACATTATGGTATTGCTCATGCTTTTTTAAAGTATGAACTTATGCCCGAGCGTATTGTAAAAATTGAAAAATTTAAATGGAACAAGTTTAATAAAATACCATACAGTTTTTATTTAAATATTTTTACCGATGCAGGCTATGTTATCGATAACTATCAAGACCCTAATAATAATTTGGCAAATAAATTACTAATAAGCGCGGGCATTGGGCTCGATTTTATTACTTATTATGACCAAATTTTACGGTTCGAGTATTCATTTAGTAAATATGGAGTGTCGAGGTTTTATTTACACATTGGTAAAGTATTTTAGTTTTGCATGGTGAAATTTAAGCTAAATATATATTTATAAGCAGGTTAGGTGGTATAGTTAATCAATTTTCGAAAATACAATAGTGTCGGTAAAAACATGGTTACTTTGGTTAAAACGCCTGTCAATAACGTAAAAACTGTAATATATCGAGTCGTGAATAAAAGGCACAGTGGGTGTGTTAGTATATTCAAAATCGACATAAACATAAGCTTTAAGGGCTTTGTCCTGTCCTAAATCGCCAACATAAGGTATTTTATAGTTGGTTATAACCTGTTGGGTGTCAACTTCGAATTCACCATTATTGCAAATATAAAGAGTAGGAAAAAAATTGCTACTGTTTATATCAATAAATGGAAACACTGTGTCGGACTGAGTAAGCCCAAAATCACCATTGCCGTCGATTAAATAAAACTCGATTGTTACCTTTTTTACCGGGTTACCTATTTTATCGACCGTATTTTGCGCATATGATTTTATAAACCGTATTTGCGGGGTATCGGGGTAGTTTGTCGACTCAACATTGCACGAGTTTAGTGTATAAATAACTATCAGAAAAAAAATATATTTAACAGTTTTATTCATCGCTTAGTTGCCAATTATCGAGTAACCTTCGTTCTTTTTTTGTAGGGCGGCCCGTTCCACGGTCGCGTTGCCCGGTAATATCAATACGAGTAAGGTCGAGTTTAATAATTTCCTGCTCGGGTGTAAGGTCCTCAATGTAAGTGTCAACAAGTTTTGGCCCTACACGTTTACTTAAATGTGCTAAAACTTTATATCGGTACAAAACAGGGTTCTTTTTAACCTCAACAATATCGCCGGGTTTTATTGTACGCGATGGCTTTACAACTGCACCATTAATAAAAACCCTGCTTTTATTACATGCATCGGCAGCCATACTCCGGGTTTTATATATCCTGACAGCCCATAACCATTTATCAATTCTAACGTCGTCGTTTTCCATAACATTTTGTTAAAGCCATAAAGTTAAGTGTTAATATCTAAAAAAAACAAATATGTAATAAACACTAAGGCAATATTTTTTAGCTTTGTGTGGTTTTACCTGAATAAATATAAAGTGTAATGCAAAAAAAAGTTTTTTTTATCCTGTTTATTTGTACAGTTATAACAACAGTGCCTTACGTAAAAATATGTGCGCAACCACAAAATCAGGTATACCTTGTCGACGGTATAGTAGTTAACACTACCGACCAAATTGACCCAATAAATTTTAATACAAAAGCATTTGAGCTTATTTTACTCGACGCTATAAACCAGGTATTAGAAAAACGCGGAGCCGAACTTTTTTCAACAAATAATTTACTTTACCAAGCTGCATTATTACAAGCCGAATACATGGCTTTAACCGGCGATGCGTCGGTTGATAGAGAGACTAAAGAACTTACTAATACCCAGATGCGCCTTGTTAGTTTAGGAGCATCGGTACATGCAGGCGAGATAGTTACGCGCGAAAACCTTACCAAAAACAACCAATACCATACTTACCTTAGCTTATGCGATGATATTGTTTTAAAATGGTTTGCCGGTTTTAAATCAGAGAATTTATTAATATCGTCGGGCTATAACCTTTGCGGAATAAGCGCGAAGTGCGATGCCAATAAAAAAAGGGTTTTTATATCGATGGTGTTGGGTAGCTATAAAACCATGAACAACGGCGCACAGTTTATCGATAATCTTAATGTACCATATTCAACAAAAACATACGGGCTTAAACCCGGCAGTGAGCAAATATGTAAAAAAATATGGCGTGCCGATGGCCTTCCCGATTTACAAAAAGGTTTATATACTAACGATAAACAAATTTATCTTAAACTCGATAATGCCAAACCATTAACCCGCCTGCTTAAAGATAAAAAAGACGGTATTGCTGTTGACATATTACAAAAAGAGCAGTTTACATGCCAAACCGATAATATTGTTGACCACAATTTTACGCACCAAGGTTACCTTACAAAAATGATAAATGTTAAAAAAATTACTAAAAACAATATTGCCGACACAAAAAACCAACGTAACGCTTTACATTTATATTTAGGCGATTTGCCCGAAGGTATTTCAGACAATTACGAGCTTAACCTTGTTATTATAAACGATAAAAACATTTGCATAAGCATACCAAACAGTTTTATTATACAAACAACCGGTACATATACCCGCAAAGTACAGTTACTGGCCGACACTGTTACTATTAACTCGAAATTTAGTTATAAACCCGTTGCCGACAGCCTTGAGCTTAGCCTTAAAATACCGTTCGAGAACAAAAAATCGAGCTATAAAACCGAAGATATTGAACCGTTTATTAAACTACTTAACGAACCGGCTTTTATTATTTACGAACTTAATATTTCAGCATACTCGTCGGTTGAAGGTAACGACCAGGAGAACCTGCGGTTGCAACAAAAACGCGCCCAAAGCATTATAAACGCGCTCGAAGAACGTCAGAAAAAACAAATAAAAACCAATATTGTAACAAGTTATAATTGGGACGATTTTGCCCGCGATATTAAACAAACACAACATAATATTTTAGCAAGTATGCCGGTTAACGAGGCACAAGACTATATTAGAACTTACGGGTTAAAAAAAGAACTTGAGCCAATTTTACAAAACCACAGGTATGCAAAAATTGACATGAAAGTTACATATGATATTACCGGCGAAAACGAAAAGCCTTACGTTTTAAAAAAATTTAACCAGGCTATCGACGATAAAGATTTACCGCTGGCCCTGTCGATTGAAAAATATATTATGAAACAGATAATTAACAAACGATACCTGCCCGCCACGGTTAATGAATTGTCGATACCGTTAGAACCCCAATTTGCAGGGCTTGTTATGAACAAATTATGGCTTTTGCATAATTACAAATTTATTACAACCGACGATTTTGCTTATCAGGTTGCTATGCTAAATAGCTTAGCCCCCGATAATCAATACATTGCTTTTAATAACCTGTTTTTAACAATAACACAAGGGCAGTATACCAATTTATCTGAAATATCGGTTATACAACCACAAATAAACCGGCTTTATTATAACACAAGTTTAAGTAAAGAAACTGTTGATGGACTAAACATAAGGCACCAGTTTAAAATGTTAAATGCTGCCGATTCTGTATTTAAAGACCCACGTATGCGCGAAGAGTGCATTGAACAAATAAAATCAATTGTCGATATATCGGAAGAAACTTTACCAAACTCGCTAAAATTGGCCGAGCTTTTTATTGATAATGGTGATTACAATTTTGCTTTAAAAACGCTCGAACCTTGGGTTGATATGCCTATGGCCACCGATGATTTATTGTTTGCTTACGTGTCGCTTTGCAGTCGCTACGATTTTAAAATGCACACAAAAAAGTTTACTACAGCATTATTACGTGCCCGCGAACTTAATCCTCAAAAGTTTTGCGAATTATTAAACGGAGGATATTTTTCGTTGCGTGTTTTCGAGAACCAACAAATAAAAAGTGCTTACTGTAAATATTGTAATATCGATGATGATATGGCAGGTAATTAGGCTTTATTTATTGTTATAGGTTGTCATTAACCGTTCGATACCAATTATCGGGAAAGCCAAAACAGCCTCGGCACAAATTTCAATACGGCTGTCAATAGTCTTTTTTTCATCGTCGCTCCATTCGCCAAGAACATGGTCAACTTGTTGGCCACGGTTAAACTCGTTTCCTATTCCAAATCTTAATCGTGCATAATTTGTGTGCCCAAGCAGTTCGTTAATGCTTTTAAGCCCGTTATGCCCGCCATCGCTACCTTTGGCTCTGATACGTATTTTCCCGAAAGGTAAAGCTAAATCGTCGGCAATAACCAAAATGTTTTCGGGTTTAATTTTCTCTTTTTGTGCCCAGTAGCTAACAGCTTTACCGCTAAGGTTCATGTATGTAGTGGGCTTTATTAAGATAAGGGTTTTACCTTTATGTTTTATTTCGGCATGGTAGGCTCGCCGGTCGTCGGTAAAAATAGTATTGGACGCCTTTGCGAGGGCGTCCAATACCTGAAATCCTATGTTATGACGGGTGTTGGCGTATTGGTTACCAATATTTCCTAACCCTGCAATTAAGTACTTCACAAGCGTAAAATTTTGTTATTCGATTTGCTTTTTGCAATATCAGTTAAACAGCCTGTTAAGGTAGCTTTTTATAAACTTTTTAACTATTATTTAGCTTGTTCTTGTTGTGCCGAAATAGCACTACGTGTTAATATAACAGTTGCAACAACATTGTTTTTAGGCTCTAAAAGCTCGATATTGTTAAACGATAAATCGCCAATTTTAATAGTTTTTCCTAATCCTAAATTTGTAACATCAACAATAAGTTCGTCGGGTAGGTTGTTTACATTGGTTTTAACTTTAATTAAACGTTGTTTAAGAACAAGTTTACCCCCTTGTTTAACGCCCTCCGAAAGGCCTTCTAATTTTACTGGTAGTTTAATTGATACGCTTTTATTTTCCGATACTTGTAAAAAGTCGAGATGCAATAATTTGTCTGAAACAGGGTGAAACTGTAAATCTTTCATTATTGCCTGGTATTTTGCCCCGTCAACAGTAATGTTAACAATATAAACCGATGGTGTGTAAACAAGGTCGCGGAATTCGGTTTCGTCGGCCGAAAAGTGAATAACTTTTTCGCCTCCGTAAATAATTCCTGGTACTTGTTTTGCTGCCCTTAAATCGGCTGTTGCTTTTTTACCTAAATCTTTTCTTTCGGTACCTTTAACTTCAATGGTTTTCATTTTGTAAATTTTAGTGTGCTACCTGGAACCAAGTTCCCCATTACACGTTATACAATTATTTTTTCGAGGTGCAAATATACAATAAATCAGATATATGCTGTATGTTTTTAAAAAATAAAATTTGCGCTTATTGAACGTTGGTTATAAACGCTTTTTATTGTGTTTGCAAATATGTCGGCAACTGATAGTACTGTTATTTTATCCGATGTTTTTTTAAGTGGTATAGTGTCGGTAACAATAAGTTCGGTTATTGGCGATTTTTCAATACGCTCGTAGGCAGGCCCCGAAAGTATTGCATGTGTTGCAATAACCCTGATTGATTTAGCACCATTGTCCATCATAATTTCGGCGGCTTTGGTAATTGTTCCGGCGGTATCAATCATGTCGTCAACAATAACAACGTTTTTGTCTTTAACGTCGCCAATAACAGTCATGTGGCCAATTTCGTTTGCACGCGAGCGACTTTTGTGGCTAATTACAACTCCGGTGCCTAAGTATGTTGAGTAAGCGTAAGCGCGTTTTGAACCGCCCATATCGGGAGCGGCAATTGTTAGGTTCTCAAGGTTAAGGCTTTTTAGGTATGGTACAAAAATGGCCGAACCGTAAAGGTGGTCAACAGGTAAATTAAAAAAGCCTTGTATTTGGTCGGCGTGTAAGTCCATTGTCATAATGCGCGAAACCCCTGCTGTTGTTAGCAAATCGGCAACAAGTTTTGCCCCAATCGATACGCGTGGTTTGTCTTTACGGTCTTGTCGTGCCATTCCAAAATATGGCATAACAGCAACAATTTTATATGCCGATGCCCTTTTAGCAGCATCAATCATAAGTAGTAATTCCATAAGGTTTTCGCTGGGCTGAAAGGTACTTTGTATTATAAACACATGCGCGCCTCTAACGGTTTCGTCGTAGGCGGTATTAAACTCGCCATCGCTAAAGTGTTGGATACTTGTACGCCCTAAATTTATCCCATAACTCTCGGCAATTTGCTCGGCCAAATACTTGGTTCCGGTACCTGCAAAAATCTTAATTGGAGCTGTTAACGACATAATGTGCTGATTTTCTGAATTTTATATAAAAATAGTTGTGCTTGCAAAATTAGTAATTATTTAAAATGCTGTTAATTATTGCTTAATTTAATTATAATTAATATTTATTTATTAGTTAAGTGTTTTATTTATTGGTTATTAACTTTTTCGATAAAGTTAATTAACTCGTCTTTACCAATGTTTTTTTGTGCCGATGATAAAAAATATGGTGGCAGCTCTTCCCAATATTTTTGTAGTTCGGCAAGGTAAAATTCAATTTTACTTGATAACGCGTTTTTACCAAGTTTGTCGGTTTTTGTAAAAACAATTGCAAATGGTACTTGGTTTTGGCCTAACCACTCAATAAAGTCAAGGTCAATTTTTTGAGGTTCGTGGCGCGAGTCAATAAGAACAAAAAGGCAATAAAGGTTTTCGCGCATTAATATATATTGTTGTACAAATTTCTCCCAATTTAACCGGCTGTTTTTCGATACTTTTGCAAAACCATAGCCGGGGAGGTCAACCAAATACCAGCTTTGGTTTATTAAAAAATGGTTTATAAGCTGTGTTTTACCGGGTTTGCCCGATACTTTTGCCAACTTACTATTATTTGTTAGCATGTTAATTAACGACGATTTACCAACATTTGACCGTCCAATAAAAGCGTATTCGGGTTTATCGGGTTTAGGGCATTTTGTGTAATCGGAGTTACTTATAATAAATTGAGCTGTTTGTATCATGTTATTGGTTTACTTCTTTTTCAACAGCCTGAATGCTGCCTTTTGATTTAATCTCTTTTTTTATTGTTTTTGGTGTACCTGCATACAAAAGTGTGGCACCTAAAGTAATTTTAGCATCAATAAGCGTGGTGGTATAAATTTCGGCCATTCCACCCCGCATCAAAGCTATTGTTGTTTGGTTTTTTAGTGCCTGCGCATAATACGAACCTCCTGTCGATGTTTTAAGCTCAACATGTTTTGCTGTGCCGCTAAGTTTTATAAAACCACCTTTATTGGCTGTTATTATTGCGGTGTCGGCATTTATTAATAGGTCGGTATTGCTGCCCGATGCTGCTGTAGCAGTAAAAACACTGCTGTTTATTGCCCCGTTGTTATAAACGTAACACCCGCCGGCTGTTTTTATGGTGTTTATGTTTTTAAAACCAATTGTTAAATAAATATTGTTGTTACCACGTATTTTTCCGTAGTATTTTACTGTTAATACTGAATTGTTTACTTCAAATTTCACGTTGCTAATGTCGGTATTGTTGTGGCCTGCTGTTATAAAACATTTGTCCGATTGCTCGAGCCGTATGTTAATTTTGCCAAAAATGTCAACATTGTTAAAGCCTTGTAGTTGTATTGTGTCTTGCGGTTTTGCACTTATAATTGTACAAACTAATAATAAAAACAAAACAGTTTTTCGAAAAAAAATACACATATTTAAGCAGCTAATTTTATTATTTTTTTTGATGTTGCAAAAGTACATTTTTAAAACCAAACAATTATAATAACAAACACGCTTTAGCCTAATTTTAATAATTTTGTGGTTTTAAAACGGATTAAAACAAAACATTCTGTATTATGATAAAATATTTATTAACACTTGTATCATTGTTATTTTGTGTATTATTTTTAAAGAGCCAGCAAAACAGTATTTCACAAATGCAGTGGGGAGCCGATTTTAAAATTCATATAACTTTTTCAAACGATTCAACTTCAATTTATGATGTTAAAGGCCTTTATCATTCCGAATCGAACGGATACAATGCCGACACGTCGGTAACATATTACCCGGTACAGCTCGATAACGATTTTGTTAACGACCTTAAAAATCGTAAAATATCGAGCTTTATCGACACACTTAAAGGCGCCGATGATATTAAACAAAAACCACAAACACTTTGGAGTGCTATACATGGCGACATAGGTGGCGGTTTTGTCCATTTTATTAATTGCTTAGTTTACACATTCGAGTCGGGTAATTTATTATTAACAGCACCGCTAATGAAACGTCCTAGTTCAAAATGGAAACCCAGTCCGGTTACCGAATCGTATAAACGGACAAAAAAGTGGGCTTATGCCGCACCGGTAAACCAAAAATTAGCCCAAAAAGAGTATAAAATAAAACATAAAAAAGGCCAGCTTGGCGACATAATGTTATTACCACCATCGTTTATACAATTATTTTTAAACACAAACCAAAAACAGTACGAGCTTATGGTTGCCCAAAACGAGTACCATAAATTGGCTATTATAAATATGGTAAAACTGATGGTAGGCGCAAACTATTTAAGCCGCGAACAAATTGATTATGTACAGTCGGCTGTTTCAAAATCGATATTAAAATACAACACAAATAATTTACCATCGGTAATTATTTTCGACCATTTTGGAGCTGCGGTTGCAATGTCGTTAACTGCCGATGGTTATAAAATTGAGAAAATTGTTTTTAATAACGAAACCGAACTGACAGACGAAGCTATTGAAGAACGTATTGCACGCATGGAGGGAATTATTAAACAAATAAACCTGACAAACAAAAAAGTGTTCGAAAAAAACCTAAAAAGCTATTACAATTAGCATTAAGTATAAAACATTAGGGTTAAACTACAATTTTAAAAGTATTGGCTTTTACCAAAAATATATTAAAGCACCATCGCCAATTGTAATTTT
>CAZJCR010000089.1:0-14018 GCA_964544385.1 uncultured Bacteroidales bacterium | reverse complement strand
GGGTATTGCAGGCCTTACTTTAGGTGCTGTTGCTGTATTAATAATTATTGCCTGGACATTACTTTTTGCAGGCTTTCGCGACAAGTTTAAAAATATCGACAATATCGATTCTTTTTTTGAATGGTTCGACCACGTTGATAGTTACAACGGTAATATTGACGATGCAAAAGCTGCCTCGCTCGAAGAACTCGAAAAAGCTCTCGACGACCTTGAAGGTACGCTCGACGATGTTAGCCAGGAGGTTGACTCGGTAAACTCTGACATTAATAAAAAAGCTAAAGATGCCGTTAACAAAGCTAAAAACAAAGTTAAAGACACTAAAGATTAACAAACCCGATTATTTTAGTTACATTAAAATTAATGCAATAATTGCCGGGGTACTACTGTTAATAACAGGGTACTCCGTTTTTTTTGCATTAACCGGTTTAAACCCGCCCGTAAAACCAACTTTTGGTTTTAACACCGCGAGCACCGGCCTTTCAAGGGCATTTGTGCAAATATGTAAAGGCAATTTTAACCAGGCAACTATACTAAATAAATTTGCCATTCCAATTTTTATTTTTTTTACATCATCGGTGTTATTACGCCTTACAACTATTGTTTTGCTGTTTAATAATAGGTTTGGCAAAAACCTTGTTTTGTTTACCGATATTTTATTAACGCTTTTGCTATTTTTGTGGGCTTTTGTACCGTTAATAAAAGCACAATTGCAAATGTTATTGTAAGTTTTATGAATATAAAAATACTGCTATTTAGTACTTTACTAATTTTTGTTTTTGCTGCTTGTAAGCATACAACTGTCGATAAAATTATTGAACGTTACCCAAATAACTCACCAAAACTTGTTAAACATTACAATAATACCGACACTACCACTAATTATTTTGCCGAAACAGGTTTTTACCAAAATGGAAACAAGCAATACACGGGGCAGTTTAAAAACAATAAGCGTAATGGTAAGTGGGCTTATTGGTACGAGAATGGTACAATTTGGAGCAAAGGTTTTTATAATAATGGGTTACGGTCGGGTAAGTCGCAGGTGTACCATAAAAACGGGAACATTTTTTTTACTGGTTACTACAAAAATGGGGTGCAAAATGGTAAGTGGAAATACTATAACAACAAAGGCGAATTATTAAATACCGTAACTTACAAAAACGGTATAATAGTTAAACAAAACTAAACCATAACAAAATATTGTAAATATGGATAATGTTCAGGTACAGGTTAGTAGCGAAATAGGACAGTTAGAGGCTGTTATTGTCCACACACCGGGGCACGAGGTCGAAAATATGACACCCACCAACGCCCAGCGTGCCTTGTATAGCGATATTTTAAACCTGTCGGTGGCTGGTCGCGAGTTTGCCCAGTTTAAAGCAATACTGCAAAAACATGCTAAGGTGTTTGAGGTTGGCAATTTGTTTACCGATATTTTATCTAACGACGAGGTTAAAAAAAACCTTGTCGACGAAATTTTTGGAGCCGAAAACATTAACGACAACCGCGAGTACCTTTTATCGCTTACTGCAAACGAGTTAAGCCGCCAGCTTATTGAGGGGGTAGTTATGAAAAAAGACAACCTTACCCGTTTTTTCGACACCGAACGATATTCAATACGCCCGCTGCATAATTTCTTTTTTACCCGCGATGCAAGCATGTCGATAAACCAAAATGTACTTATTGGCAAAATGTCGAGTAATGTAAGGATTCGCGAGTCGAAAATTATGGAGGCAATTTTTAATCACCACCCGCAATTTATCACAAAAACTATTAATCCCGAAAGGGTTCATAACCCAAACCAGGCTATTGGTATCGAGGGTGGCGATGTGCTTGTTGCCAGGCACGACGTTTTGGTTATTGGTACTGGCTCGCGTACAACTTTGCAGGGCATCGACTTTATTCTCGAACAATCGCGGCAACGGGGAATTATTAAGCACATTATTGTTCAGGAACTCCCACAGTCGCCCGAGTCGTTTATCCACCTCGACATGGTTTTTACTTTTTTAGATGTTGATAAATGCATGGTTTACGAACCGCTAATTTTGTGCCCTAACCGTTATCGTACTGTTCATATCAACCTCGAGGGGCAAAAGGTAAAAATCGAAACTGTTGATAATTTGCTGGTAATTTTAAAAAAATTAGGCATTAATGTGGAACCGGTTTTTTGCGGCGGCAACTCGGACCCATGGGTGCAAGAGCGCGAACAATGGCACAGTGGTGCTAATTTTTTAGCTTTGGCCCCAGGCAAAATTATTGGTTACGAGCGTAATATTTACACGCTCGGGCAACTTAATAAAAGCGGTTTTAGTATTTTAAAAGCCGCCGATATAATAAGTAATAAAATTGATATAGCTAACTACAATAAATATGTAATAACCATCGAAGGGTCGGAGCTGGCAAGGGGTGGCGGCGGCGCGCGCTGCATGTCGATGCCTGTTAGGCGTGCCCCTGTACAATGGTAAATACTTAAATTATGCGTAAACTTAAAAACGAAGAACTTGGCAGGCTTAGTGTCGAACAATTTCGGAACCAAAAAAAAATACCGGTAATTTTAGTTCTCGACAATGTACGTAGCCTTAATAATATAGGTTCGGCTTTTCGCACTGCCGATGGCTTTGGTATCGAGGCTGTTTATCTTTGCGGAATAACAGCAACACCACCAAATAAAGACATACATAAAACCGCATTAGGTGCAACCGAGTCGGTTGAATGGAAATATTTTACCGACACAATGGAGGCTGTTGGCCAGCTTAAACAAAGCGGTTATCAGGTAATATCGGTTGAGCAGGTTGAGAATAGTACAAGCCTCGAAAAATTTACAGCCAAGCCTTGTCAAAAATATGCATTAATTTTTGGGCACGAGGTTCATGGAGTCTCGCAAGATGTTGTTTCAGCAAGCAACTCGTGTATCGAGATACCACAGTTTGGCACAAAACACTCGTTCAATATATCGGTTAGTATTGGTATGGTACTTTGGGAGTTTATACGGCAACTAAAGTTTTAACCAAATTGAGCTATTAGCTCAATCGATTCAGGTTTTGTTGTATTTCACTATACTTGGTTAGTTATACACAACAAACTCTAAATGGTGGTTACACCTAAGTAAAGCTAATGTTAGCTGTACTTTAACCGCTCAATTTAGGTTTTAGGTAATAAAAATACTAATTTAATATTCTACCATCTGACATTGTAATTGTACGGTCCGACATTTTTGCCAAACCCATGTCGTGTGTAACTATAACAATTGTTTGGTTAAAAGTGTCGCGCAATTTAAAAAACAGTTTGTGCAGTTCTTCTTTATTTTGTGTGTCAAGGTTTCCCGACGGTTCGTCGGCTAAAATTACCTCGGGGTTATTTATTAGTGCTCGTGCAACTGCTACACGTTGTTGTTCGCCGCCCGACATCTCGTTTGGTTTATGTGTAACGCGGTGGTCGAGTTGTAAAAATGTTAAAAGTTCTTTTGCCCGTTCCTCAACCTGACGGCGGCTTTTGCCTGAAATAAAACCGGGTATCATTACATTCTCAATAGCTGTAAACTCGGGTAGTAACTGGTGCGATTGAAACACAAAACCCAGGTTTTGGTTTCTAAATTTTGCTAACGATTTATCTTTTAACCGGTTAACTTGTGTTTGGTTAATGGTTATTGTACCGGCATCGGCGTTAAGCAAAGTGCCTATTATTTGTAAAAGTGTAGTTTTGCCCGCGCCACTTTTGCCAACTATCGATACAATTTCGCCTTTTTCAATTTGCAGGCTTATACCTTTAAGCACTTCAACTGTACCATATTTTTTGTGTATGTTGTCAATTGTTATCATGCAAATAGTAAATAAATGTAAATAAAGTAGGTTAACAACAATATTGCCCCGTCGATACGGCTAACCTGTTTGTTTTTAAATGCCATCATAAAAAACAGCAGTAAAGCAATGCCAACCATCCAAAAACTATCAAAACCGGCTATTTGTTTGTTTACCTGTATTGGGTTTATCATTGCTGTTATGCCTAAAATACCTGCAATATTAAAAATGTTCGAGCCAATTATGTTACCAATACTAATGTCGGCTTCTTTTTTAAACGCGGCTATTGCCGATGTTGCAAGCTCGGGCAAACTTGTGCCTAACGCTATTACCGATACCGATATTACACGCTCGCTAATACCAAAATTACGTGCAATCCCCGACGCTCCGTTAACTAACCAATCGGCACCAAAAACCAAACCTGTGCAACTGGCAGCTATAATTAACACAGCCCAATACCAGGCTATTGGTTGTTTAGCGTTTTCGTCAACAATATTGTCTTTTCGGCCTTGTTTTATCGATTTGTAGTTATAAGCAACTAATAAAACAAATAAAATTAAACCTTCGGCTCTTGTTAGTAGTTGGTTTAAGGTTAACGCAAAAAGTATAAGTGTAATAACCATCATAACCGGCCAGTCGAATTTTACAACTTTGCGGTCAACCGCTATCGGAAAAATTAGCGCGGTTAGTCCCAATACAAATGCAATATTTGCTATGTTCGAACCTACAACGTTGCCCATTGCAATGTCGGGGTGGCCACTTAATGCGGCTTTAAGGCTTACAATAAGTTCGGGCATCGATGTGCCAAACGACACAACTGTAAGCCCTATTACCAAAGTTGGCACTTTAAAAAATTTTGCAAGGTGTACGCCGCCGGTAACAAGGTATTTGCCACTAATTAAAAGGGTTATAATACCCAATATTAAAAAAAGTACATTTTGCATTTAATTAAATTTTAAGGTACAAATAACATCAAAAATGTTGGTAAAAAAAATAGCCCGGTGTTTGGCCGGGCTAATATATTATATTAATTGTTATTTTTAGCTTACTCGTTTACCTTCTAAAGCCTGTTTTTTGTTGGCTTTTATCGAGTCGTAAACAATTGATGTTGCAACAAACAACGACGAGTATGTACCAACAATAACACCAACAATCATTGCAAAAATAAATCCGCGTATTACCTCGCCACCAAAAATAAATATTGCAAGCAATACAACTAATGTGGTTAACGATGTATTAACTGTGCGGCTTATTGTACTGTTAAGTGCCGAGTTCATTATCTCTTTACGGTCGCGTTTTTGGAACGTTATAAGGTACTCGCGTATACGGTCGAACACAACCACGGTATCGTTAATTGAGTAACCTACCACGGTAAGTATTGCTGCTATAAACGACTGGTCAATCGACATACTAAAAGGCATAAAACTATATGCAACTGAATAAACTCCAAGTATTATTGTAACGTCGTGGGCAAGGGCAACTACAGCACCTAAACCAAATTGCCAGTTACGGAAACGTAAAAGTATGTACAAGAAAATCGCGATAAGGGCAAAAAATACCGAGTAAACTGCCGATGTTTTAATGTCGCTTGCAATTGTAGGCCCTACTTTTTCGTAGCTCATACGGTTGTTATTGATAAATTGTTTAAAGGTTGTGCCCGAACTTAAAAATTTATCTTTTAAAGCTTTGTAAATTTTAACTTCAACAACGTCGTCAACCTGGGCTTCTTCACCATCAAGGTATTGAGATGCCATTTTATTATCTTCGTCCGATACTGTTTCAGCATCAACCAAATATTTGGTTGTAATTTTTATCTGGTTGTCTTCGCCATAGGTTTTAACCTCGGGAGCCGAACCTAATTCCTGAGCAAGTACATTTTGTACATCTACGGTGCTAACAGGTTTTTCGAACCTTATAACAAATGTACGCCCACCGGTAAAGTCAACACTTTGGTTTAAGCCTCGTGTTGCCAGCGAACCTATACTTATTAGTAATAATACCGATGATATTATGTAAGCAATTTTGCGGTTACCAAGAAAATTGATATTGGTGTTTTTTAAGAAATTCTCGGTAAATTTTGATGCAAATTTAATTGTTTTGTTTTTGTCTAACGCGTGTTCAAAAATTACACGCGATATAAATATAGCTGTAAACAGCGACGATATTATACCAATTATTAAAGTTACTGCAAAGCCGTGGATTGGGCCTTTGCCAAAATATGCAAGTATTATTGCTGTAATTAATGTTGTTACGTTCGAGTCAATAATTGCTGAGTAAGCATTGCTGTAACCGTCTTTAATAGCTTGTTTTATTGCTTTGCCGGCGGCAAGTTCTTCGCGTATACGTTCGTAAATAAGCACGTTGGCGTCAACAGCCATACCAAGTGTAAGAACAATACCAGCAATACCTGGTAAGGTAAGTACAGCACCTAACGATGCCAATACACCAAAAATAAAGAACACGTTGGCAAATAATGCAAGGTTGGCAACCCAGCCTGCATAGTTATAGTAAAATACCATGTAAACAAGTACAAAAATAAATGCAATAACAAACGACCAAAGTCCTTTTTGTATTGCTTCTTGTCCTAACGACGGGCCAACAATTGTTTCTTGTTCAATGCGCGCCGGGGCTGGCATTTTACCCGATTTTAATATGTTTGCAAGGTCTTGTGCCTCTTCAACTGTAAAGTTTCCCGATATTGACGAGCGTCCGCCTTTAATCTCTTGGTTAACTGTTGGGTACGAGTACACATAATTATCGAGTACAATAGCTATGCAGCGGTCAACATTGTCGCGTGTAAGGCGTGCCCAAATTTTCGCTCCTTCGGGGTTCATGCTCATGCTAACTTCCGAGCGTCCCGACATTTGCGAGTACTCGTCGCGTGCGCTTGTAATAACATCGCCCTCGAGTGCCGGGCGTCCGTCGCGGCTTGTAACTTTAATAGCAACAAGTTCAAAATAGTTGCCTCCTTCGTCAATTGCTTTAACTGTCCAAAGTAAACGCATGTTGCGTGGCAACAATTCTTTTATTTGTGGCAGGTTAAAATATGTATTTACCTGTGCTGTATCTTTAAAATGGCTAATACCAACAGCAGCACCCCGCAATGGTTGGTTCTCGCGCGAGTAGCGTGGTTGTAAAACCGAAAATAACGGGTAATCTTTAATAAGATTTTGGTTTACAGCAGTATCAACTACTGTCGAATCGGTTTCGAGTTTGTCAAGTAACGAAACCTCACTTTTGGTAGTATCGGCTGCTAAACTATTAGTTTCGTTATTTTTTACCTCTTTAGTTTCAGTTACCGATTGGTTTTCATCATTTTCATTTGTAGTTTCAAGTGCCTCTTTGGCATCGCGTATCTCTTTAATTTTGTTGTTTGCTGCATACAAAAACTCTTGAACTTCGGCGTTTTCAAATGTTTCCCAAAACTCGAGGTTTGCTGTACCTTGTAATAATTTACGTACGCGTTCGGGGTCTTTTATACCGGGTAGTTCAACTAATATACGACCCGATGTACCTAAGCGTTGTATGTTTGGTTGTGTTACTCCAAAACGGTCGATACGTGTACGTAAAATGTTAAACGAGTTGGCTATTGCCGATTCGGTTTCAATGCTTAAAACATCAAGTACTTCCTGGTTAGTCGAATTAAACCCTATTTTGTCTTTTAGTTCAACAGTACTAAATATTGCAGCCAATTTTGCATTTGGGTCAAGTTCGGCAAATGCTTCGCCAAATAGCGTAACAAAGTTTGCATCGCTGCCTTTGCGTTGTTGGTCAACTGCTTTTTGTATTGCCTGGCTAAAAATCGGGTCGGTATTGTAATTCGAAAGTGAACGGACAACATCAACTACCGACACCTCTAAAATAACGTTCATACCTCCTTTAAGGTCAAGCCCTAAATTTAACTCGCGGTCTTTACATTCACGATATGTAAATTTTGTTACCCCAAGGTTATATACCGGCTGGGTTGCCAATGAATCAAGATATACGTTTAACTTTTGTATGTCGCCTTGGGCATACTCATTGGCTTTTTTCTCTTGTCGTGAGGTTACCCAGGTAAACGAAAGCTGGTATATGCAAACCAGGGCAAACATTATCCCCACAAACTTAATAGCTCCTTTATTCTGCATTTGTTCAGTATTTTGTTTGTATTTTGTTAACTAATTTATCAAAATTGATAATCGCGCAAATATATCGTTTTTTTTTAAATCATATCAATCAATTATAAACTTCACTAAAAACTTTATAATTATTTTTAAACATTTGTAATATATATTACAAATATGCCTGCATAGTTTTGTTTTATCAAGTTTTAACTGTTTTTTTTATTTTACTTTTGTAACCTTGTGGCAATTTGGCGTCTAATTAAGCGTTATTGTTGTTAATTTTTTAGCAATTAGTTCATATTCAATAATTTTATATTTTATGACATTATTTAAGGCTGTTAATATCGACAAAAGTTTTGCCCAGCACGTGGCTCTTAACAAAGTTAGCATTGATGTTGAACAAGGCTCGATATTTGGGTTATTAGGCCCCAATGGTGCTGGTAAAACTACTTTAATTCGTATTATTAATCAAATTACCGCTCCCGATAGAGGTGAACTCCTTTTTAATAATAAACCATTAAAACGTGCCGATATCGAAAACATTGGATACCTGCCCGAGGAACGAGGTCTGTATAAAAAAATGAAAGTTGGCGACCAGGCTGTTTATCTTGCCAGGCTTAAAGGCCTGTCGCGTAACGATGCCGTGCAAAAACTAAAATATTGGTTTAATAAGTTCGAAATTATGCCCTGGTGGGACAAAAAAGTTGAGGAACTGTCGAAAGGAATGCAGCAAAAAGTGCAATTTATTGTTACAATTTTACACAACCCATCGTTGCTTATTTTTGACGAACCATTTAGCGGTTTTGACCCAATTAACGCCAACTTGCTTAAAAACGAGATTCTTGAGCTTAAGAAAAAAGGGGCAACTATTATTTTCTCAACCCATAACATGAGCTCGGTTGAAGAGATTTGCGACAGTATTGCTCTAATTAATAACTCGAAAAAAATACTCGACGGCCCTGTTATTAAAATTCGCGAACAATTTAAACTTAACCAGTTCGAGTTTTCATACATTGGCAGTTACAATATGGTTGAAAACATAATGCAAAATTTTACCGACATTAATGTTTTAGGCCACTCTAAAAACGAGTTGAACAACTATTTAAAAGTTGAGCTTATTAACATCGAAAACCAAAAGTTGTTGTTAAGCCAGTTAATTAATAGTGTACACCTTGTTTCGTTTAACGAGATTATCCCAAAAATGGACGATATATTTATTAAAGTTGTTAAACAAGCCCAAAACTAACCACTTATTGTTTTTATATTTTACCCCGCGTTTTACAAACTCAATAAAATTAAAACTGAAACATGGGGCAATTAACATTTTAACCGGGGCACTTATCATACCTTAATTTTAATTTTTATTACTATGAATAAAATACTTACAATTATAAGCCGCGAATTTTTAACCAGGGTTAAGCAAAAATCGTTTATTATAATGAGCCTTTTAGGGCCTGTTTTGTTTGCCGCGCTAATGATAGCACCTGCATGGATATCGCAGATGGAAGACACCGAGGAAAAACTTATTGCCGTTTGCGACAGTTCGCACCTTTTTATTGGCCAGTTACCCGAAACTAATTACATAAAATTCGAGTATATGCCCGATGCTAATATCGAAAAATATAAAACCAATTTTTACAACTCGCCTTATTATGCCGTTTTGTTTATTAGCCATGTAGTGGTTAACTCCGAAAACGCTGTACACCTGTATAGCGACAAATCGCCTTCATTGGGGTTGCAAATGCACATTTCGAACGCTATCGAAAAAAAACTCGAAAACGACAAGCTTAAAGCCTTTGGCATTGAGGAGAGTACCTTGCGCGCAATAAAAACAAATGTAAACGTGCGGGCAGTTAAATTGTCGAAAACCGGCGACGAAAAAGAGAGCAATTTTACCATAGCCATGGTTTTAGGTTACCTGGCCGGCTTTTTAATTTATTTTGTAATTTTTATGAGCGGCTCGCAGGTTATGCGTGGTGTTATCGAGGAAAAAACTAACCGTATTATCGAGGTTATTGTTTCGAGCGTTAAACCTTTTGAACTAATGATGGGCAAAATTTTGGGCGTTGGTTTAGTGGCTCTTACACAATTTGCACTTTGGGGCTTGCTAACAATTGGCCTTTACAGTACAATTGTACCTTTACTATTGCCCGATACTGCAAAAATCAGCCAGGTAAACACTGTACAAAATTTTGGACAAACAGGCAGCACGCTCGCCGCCGAACAACCCGAGATGGAAGAACTTACCGGCAAAATTTCCGATATGTTAGGCTCGCTTAACAGCATCAATTTTACGGTTGTTATTGTATCTTTTCTTATTTTTTTCTTTGGCGGATATTTCCTATACGGTGCAATATTTGCCGCAATAGGCTCGGCTGTCGACAGCGAGGCCGACACTCAGCAATTTATGCTGCCGGTTACATTGCCAATGATACTGGCCATTATTGTTATGACAAACGCGATTCAAAACCCCGAAAGCCAATTAGCATATTGGTTCTCAATAATACCATTTACATCGCCAATTGTTATGATGGTGCGCATACCTTTTGGCGTACCTTATTCGCAAATAGCATTATCGGCTTTTTTATTAATAATTACTTTTATTGCATTTACATGGATAGCAGGCAAAGTTTACCGTACCGGAATTTTAATGTATGGCAAAAAAACAAGTTGGGCCGAGCTTTGGAAATGGATTAAATACAAAAACTAAACTACGTTTTAGTTTATTGTAAAATGTAATATATTTTTGTATTTTATACTTATAACTACTTTACTTAGTAAAATGAATGTTGCAATAATCGATTTAGGTACAAACACGTTTAATATTTTAATTGCCGATATTAATGAGGCTAATAGTTTCGAAATATTATTAAACACCAAAAGCGCGGTAATGCTCGGCAAAGAGGGTATTAACGACGGATATATATCGGACAAGGCTTTTACCCGGGCATATAGCGTTATTCGCGATTTTTACCAAATGATCGAAACTTTTGGATGCAAAAAAATAGTAGCTTTTGGCACATCGGCAATACGTTCGGCAACAAACGCACGTAATTTTATCGATAAAATTAAACGCGATTTTAGTATTGATATTGAACCAATTAGCGGACAAAAAGAGGCCGAATACATTTACTTTGGTGTACGCAAAGCTGTTGAAATGGACAACAGCTCAAACTATTTGGTTATCGATATTGGTGGCGGGAGCGTCGAGTTTATTATTTGCAACAACTCCAATATATTTTGGAAACAAAGCTTTTTATTGGGCGGTGCACGCTTAATTCAAAGGTTCGAACCTGCCGACCCTGTTACTGTTGAACAGATAGAAAAAATTTACCAGTTTTTCGACATCGAATTGCTTGAGCTTAAAGAGGCATTAAAAAAATACCCGGTGCAAAAAATTGTTGGCTCATCAGGCGCATACGACAGTTTTGCCGAAATGCTTTATCAGGCAAAAAACAAACAACCAATGCCAAAAAACATTAAAACAAACCTTATATCGTTAACCGGGTTCAATCAAATTTACCAGCAGTTAGTAACATCAACTTACGACGACCGCCTTTGCATGCCCGGGCTTGAGCCTTTACGGGTCGAAACTATTGTTATGGCAGCGTTACTTACAAAATACGCTTTAAGCTTAACCAATGCAACCGAAATTATACAATCGGCATACTCGTTAAAAGAGGGCGTAGCTGCAACTTTTAATTTAAATTAATTATGGCTAAAATACTTGTTATCGACGACGAGCGCGGAATACGCAATACCCTTAAAGAAATACTTGAATACGAGAAACACGAAGTTTCACTTGCTGTTAATGGAGCCGAGGGTTTTGAATTGCTCGAATCGGGCAATTTCGAAATAGCTTTTCTCGACATAAAAATGCCCGAGATGGACGGCCTTGAAGTGCTCGAAAAAATTGGTAAAACTAATTTATCAACCAGCATAATAATGATTTCGGGGCACGGCAATATCGACACCGCCGTTAAAGCTCTAAAGCTTGGAGCTTTCGATTTTATCGAAAAACCTCTCGACCTTAACCGTCTGCTTGTTACTGTTCGTAATGCACTTGACCGCAGCCAGCTTGTCGAAGAAACTAAAATATTGAAACATAAAATAGATAAAAAACATCAGTTAATTGGTAAGTCAGATGCTATTATGCAAATAAAGCAAATGATTGAAAAAGTTGCACCTACCGAGGCAAAAGTACTTATTACAGGGGCAAACGGAACAGGTAAAGAGGTTGTTGCACACTGGTTGCATAACCTAAGCCCGCGAGCCAATAATCCGTTTATCGAGGTTAACTGCGCGGCAATACCCTCTGAACTTATCGAAAGCGAACTTTTTGGACACGAAAAAGGAGCTTTTACTTCAGCTATTAAACAACGTAAAGGCAAGTTTGAACAAGCCGAGGGCGGTACAATTTTTCTCGACGAAATTGGTGATATGAGCCTGTCGGCGCAAGCCAAAGTTTTACGGGCTTTGCAAGAAAACAAAATTACCCGGGTTGGTGCCGATAAAGACATTAATATTAACGTTCGCGTTATTGCGGCTACAAATAAAAACCTCGAGGTTGAGATTAATGAAAACCGCTTTCGCGAAGATTTGTATCATCGCCTTAGCGTAATTATTATTAATGTACCGTCGCTAAACGAACGTATTGACGATATACCGCTTTTGGCCGACTTTTTTATTACCCAGATTTGTGCCGAGTATGGTACTAAAAAAATACCTATTTCGCCCGAAGCTATTGCTGGGCTGCAATCGGTTAATTGGACAGGCAATATTCGCGAGTTCCGCAATGTTATTGAACGGTTGCTTATTTTGTGCGATAAAAGTATCGAAAAAGCCGATGTCGAAAAATTTGCACGGCCTTTGGGTGGGGCAAATAAAAATGGTTAGTTTTTTTTGATTGAGCGAATTGCACAATTAGTGCCTTATTCGATGTTGTATAAGCTTACTCTCTAATCTCATAACTGTTTTTTTACGGCTACGCTTTATTATTGGCAACCGTTCGTAAGTACGTACGTAGTGAGGGTATGGGGCTTGCAGTTGCACAAACTGCGGCGACATTAGTATGAGCGCATCAACTCCACTTTCCATGCTTGTTGAGTAGCCGTTTGTAAGTACTGTTGTATCGGGGCGTGTATACGAAAATTCGGCAATAAAATAATTATTATCGAGCTTTGGGGTTGGGTTAACCGGCGTTAAACTACTATCGAGCAATACCCCGTCAAAATTGCCTTTTTTTATATGTATGCTGTTGTTCGAGTAAAAAAAGTATACTTTACAATATTTAAACTCGTTAAAAGCTTTTACTATTTCGTTGTTATCGGTTTGGGTTTTTTGGCGAATTATTTCGGCCATTTGCTTGTTTTTTTTTTCAAGCGCTAATATTGTTTTTTCGTTTGTTTTTAGTCTTACCAATAAAGCCCCGGTTTCAAGGTTTTTAAAGCTGTTGTCTATCGATTGGTAGGTTGGCTTGCAGGCTGCAAATAGTATTATTGTAATAAAAAAACAAATGTACCGCATATTGGTATTAAAGTATAGTTAATTATTAAAAAACCGAATTCCGAACTAATCAATTACCATTAAAATCTAAAATAAATAAAAGGTTGTATACCCATATTACTAAACTGGTAAAGTACAAAAATAACTAAAACTGTTATTATTGCTAATAAATAAATTGGGGTTAATACAAAATGGCCTTTATAAAAATTTTTGATATTTGCCGGCAACCAATGTACAATATAACCAAAGGCAATTATAGCAAAAACTTTATAATAAGCATTAACTGCTAAAAATATATCGTGTATATTAAACCCTTGTACAATTTTCAGTATCATTATTTGGGCATTGTCAAAATTAGTACACCTAAAGGTTATCCATGTAAATGTTATAATGTTAAATGTAAATAACATGCCAAGTTTGTTTAGCCATGTGGTTTGTTTAATTTTAAAGTGTGCTTTAAATAGTTTATCGATAATTAAATACAAGCCGTGTAAAGCACCCCAAATAATAAACATTAAGCTTGCGCCATGCCATAAACCGCCAAGTAGCATTGTTATTAAAAGGTTTAAATATGTTCGGTGGCGGCCTTTTTTGTTGCCGCCAAGTGGTATGTAAA
>CAZJCR010000088.1:7864-14035 GCA_964544385.1 uncultured Bacteroidales bacterium | reverse complement strand
TTGAGTGATTAGCTCAATTTGGGTCTAAATCGATTGAGCGAATCGCTCAATTTGGGTTTGACTCATTTAAAACATTAATGTTTTTCTCCGTTAACTCTGTGCTCTCTGCGGTTATAAAAATATACTTGCGAATTTTAGGCATTAATACTAAGTAGTAGTAAAACATTATTATTTTTTACATAATAAATTACAAAAACATTAAAAAAACAAAAAACAGTATTGTTTTTACCTTTGCTAATTGTAAGTTTGTAAAAGGGTTGTTTGCTTATTAAATTATTTACCAATAATTAATAACACAAAAACTAATTGGCTATTAAATAATAAATTACAATTATGTGCGGTATAACCGGAATTTACGCTTTTAACGATTCGGGGCTTGAGTTTTTTGACAACATACAAAAATCAGTTGATACATTAAAACAACGAGGCCCAAACAGCAATGGCATTTTTACCAACCCCAAATGCACACTCGGGCATGCAAGGCTATCGGTTATCGACACATCGGCAGGAGCCAACCAGCCATTTTACGATGTTACCAAACGTTATGTAATTGTATTTAACGGCGAGATATATAATTTTAAAGAACTCCGCCAAAGCCTTGTAAAAAAAGGCCTTCCGCTAAAACACCAGTCCGACACCGAAGTTTTGCTTTACTTATATATTATTGAGGGCGAAAAATGCCTTGAAAAACTTAACGGTTTTTTTGCTTTTGCTGTTTACGACCAGCGCGACGACGTGTTGTTTATTGCCCGCGACCGCATAGGTATTAAGCCATTATTGTATTATCACGACCGTAACAAAATAATGTTCGCATCGGAGATGAAAGCCCTTATGGCACTTGGCATACCAAAAAAAATCGACAAAACGTCGGTTAGCCAGTATTTTCAACTAAACTACATACCAACCGACAATACAATTTTTACCGATGTAAAAAAACTTTCGCCGGGCAGTTATATAAAAATCGAAAAGGGCAAACTAACACAACAATCATATTACTCAATACCATACAACCGCAGCAAAAATACAACACTAAGCTATAGCCAGGCACAAGTTGAACTAAAAAAATTAATTTCACAATCGGTACAAAAAAGGCTTGTTGCCGATGTTCCAATTGGTGCATTTTTAAGTGGCGGCACCGACTCGTCGATAATTGTATCGGAGGCAGTAAAATACACCGACAAACTAAACACTTTTTCGATTGGTTATACCGATGAGCCATTTTTTGACGAAACCAACTACGCCGAATTAGTAGCAAAAAAATTTAACACCAACCATCAAACATTTAAACTTACAAACAACGAGCTGTTTCAAAACCTGCGACAGGTGCTCGAGTATATTGACGAACCGTTTGCCGACTCGTCGGCATTACCGCTGCACATACTTAGCATGCACACATCGAAACATGCTACCGTGGCATTGTCGGGCGACGGAGCCGACGAACTTTTTACCGGATACAACAAACACTCGGCACACTACAATGCAATACATAAGGGCTTTAAACATTCAATAATAAAAGCCGGACTGCCTGTTTGGGGTGCAATGCCAAAATCGCGGAACAGCTACTTATCGAACAAGTTCCGACAACTTGAACGCTATGCCAAAGGAGCAAAATTAAACGCGCAGGAGCGTTATTGGTACTGGGCATCGATAAACCAAATACAATACGCCGAGAGCCTTTTGTTAATGCCGGCATCGCTAAACGAGCAAGAGCAACGCAAACAGCTGATAGTAAAAAACATACTCAAAACCGAAACAATTAACGACATATTAATAGCCGACCTTAACCTTGTGTTAGTTAGCGATATGCTGCACAAAGTTGACATGATGAGCATGGCCAACAGCCTTGAAGTAAGGGTTCCTTTTTTAGACCACAACCTTGTAGCATTTGCATGCTCGCTGCCCGACGAGTATAAAATTAACAGCCAAATACGTAAACGCATATTACAAGATGCTTATAGCGATACACTACCGGCCGAACTATATAACCGGCCAAAACATGGGTTCGAAGTGCCACTGCTTAACTGGTTTAAAACCGATTTAGGCGAAGAACTTTTTGGGCATTACCTTAATCCCGATTTTATTCAACAACAAAATATTTTTAACATAAAAACAATAAACACCCTTAAACAGCAACTACACTCGAAAAACCCCGGCGATATACATGCCCGGTTATGGGCATTATTAGTGTTTCAGCACTGGTGGAAAAAATACATGGGTTAATCAACCTTAAACCCTTGCTTACAAATATTCCGAAACTTTAGCCTTAAAAATGACTAAATTTAACCACTATGTATTTATTTTGCATAATTATTTTATTGTAAAAAATAATACAAAACAAGCAAACTAAGCATTACTGCACATGCCAAAAGTATTACGCATAATTAACCGGTTTAATTTAGGAGGGCCAACATACAATGCTGCTTATTTAAGCAAATACCTGTCGAAAGACTACGACACGCTGCTTGTTGGCGGCATAAAAGACCAGGCCGAGGGGAGTTCGGAGTTTATTGTCGACAACCTTGGGCTACACCCCATAATTATACCCGAGATGCGCCGCTCATTAAACCCGGCCAACGATTTAATAGCATATCGTAAACTAACAAAACTAATACGCAAATACAAACCCGACATTGTGCACACCCATGCATCAAAAGCCGGAACGCTTGGCAGGCTGGCGGCCATACGCAACAACGTGCCAGTTATACTACACACGTTTCACGGGCATGTTTTTCACAGCTATTTTGGGTCGTCAACAACCGGGTTTATTATTAACATTGAACAGGGCCTGGCCGAAAAAACTACAAAAATTATTGCCATAAGCGATAAACAAAAACAAGAACTGGCATACGATTTTAAAATTGCCCCGCCTGAAAAATTCGAAGTTATACCTTTAGGCTTTGACCTTACACGTTTCCAAATTGATAATTACCAACGACGAATAAACTTTAGAAAAAAATACCACATAGCCGACAACGAAGTTGCCATTGGCATAATTGGCAGGCTTACAGCTATTAAAAACCATAATTTGTTTATTGATGCAATAAAAAATATAAACAAAAAAACCAGGTTACCAATACGCGCCTTTATTATTGGCGACGGCGAAATGCGCGATGAACTGCTCAACTACTCGTCAAAAAACGGGCTATCGACAGCCTTTTGCCCAAATGGTAATTTTAAACATGCAACAGTTACATTTACAAGTTGGATAACCGAGATTGAAAACATTTACCCCGGACTCGACATTGTAGCAATGACATCGCTAAACGAGGGCACACCCGTAAGCCTTATTGAGGCACAAGCAGCAAACAAACCAATTGTAACAACAAATGTAGGCGGTATCGAAAACATTGTTATTCCAAACCAAACAGCCTTACTTACACGCAATAACGACATTAACGACCTTACCGAAAAACTTTTACAGTTAGTAAACAACCCCGTTTTACGCCAGCAACTTGCACAAAACGGCTGGGAACATGTACGGCAAAAATTCCATTACACACGCCTTGTTAACGATATGGAAAACCTTTACAACAAACTACTTTATAACCAATAGTTTTAAACCAAAAAATTTATATTTTTGACACATTATAAAAACTAAATGGAGCACACATCGACCAAAATACTAAAACTGATACCGGCATTTACTTTAGCCTTGTTTATTACAGGTTGTAAAATGATAAACCCCAGTGTTATGTTTAACACTAATGCCAATTACAACTTTAGCAGCTTTGAAAAAGAACAGCCCGAGTATATAATACGGCCGTTCGACAAACTCGATGTACGAATATACACCAACGACGGCATACAACTTATTGATATGGGCAACACAACCCAACAACGCGACACACGTAACAATAACCCCTACCTTGTTGAACACGACAGCCTTGTTAAAGTACCAACAATTGGCCGCGTAAAAGTAGCCGGGCTTACAATAAAACAAGCCGAAGAGCTTTTTGAAGACAAATACAGCCAGTTTTATCAAAAACCATTTGTACTTGTTAACGTTACCAACCGCCGGGTTGTAGTATTTAGTTCGGGCAGTACAAAAGGTACCGTTCTTAATATCGAAAACGAAAAATTCACACTTGTTGAAGCCCTTGCCCAGGCCGGCGGTATCGACGATTTTGGACGCGCATACAGCATAAAACTTTTAAGAGGCGACCTTAATAACCCACAGGTTTTCAGGTTTAACATATCGACAATTGAAGACATGAAAAAAGCTAACCTTGTATTACAAGCCAACGACGTAATTTATGTTGAAAAAAGGCCACGCTACGCAAACCGTACATTAACCGAAATAATGCCATACATTACAATTTTTAATACCATTGCATTAATTATTGTTACAGTGTCAACCTTAAAATAAACCATGCAACAAACCAAAATACCAGTTATAAACGACAAGTTTCATCTCGATATTTTTATCCAGATACTAAAAAAAAGTTACTGGGCTGCCATACTATTAGTTATTATATCGATAATGGCAGCATTTGTTTACCTGCGCTACACACCATACACATACGAGGCACGCAGCATAATACAAATTAACGAGAACAACCGCTCGACACAAATACTCAACATTGAAAGCGTGTACGAGAACAACGACATACAAAAAACCATTGAACTATTAAGGTCGAAAGAGTTTTTAAAACGGGCATTTGCAAAACTGCCACTCGAAATATCATACTTTATCGAAGGCACATTTTTATCGACCGAACTTTACACACGCACCCCATTTATTATTGAATCGCAGGCCGACAATAGCTTTTTTTACGGGCGCACATATTACATCGAATTTACAAACCAAAACAACGCCATACTTACAAACTACAATGGCGATAAAGCTATTGAACAAAACATAATAACAAACCACTGGTGCAATGTCGATGGAGGTAAAATTCGATGCCGTATACTTAACTGGGCCGACATTGCAAACCAACAAGACAACTACAAAAACAACCGCTACTATTTTACCATTAACAACCCAAACACAATTACCGACTCGCATATTGCAAACCTGCAAATATCGTTACTAAACCGTTCGGCACAAACCATACTAATACAATACACCGGTAACAACGCCGATAAATCGGCACACATTGTTAACACAATTGCCGAACAATACCTTGTTTACGATGTTGAAAACAAAAAAGAGAGTGCCGACAATATTTTAGCATTTATTGACGAACAACTAAAACTTGTTTACAAAAAACTCGACCAAACCGAAAAAGACCTGCTTGCATTTAAAAAAGAAAACAAAATAAACCCCGACAAAAACATTAACGGCGCATCGCCATTCCCCATTTTTACCACCAAAATTAACGAGTTCGAAGACGAGCTTATAAACATCGAATTTGAACTTGTTACATTACAACGCATTAACGTACTAATTAACAACAACGACAAACTCAACATTTACGAACTTATAGCATCATTGTCGGGCACAAAAAGCGAGTCGGTGGTTGTTAACGTGTTAAACACACTGCAAAACCTTATAAACCAAAAAGAACAACTACTTAACGACGTTACTGCCGACAACCTGAAAATTAAACTGCTCGAAAAACAAATCGAAAACCAAA
Source organism: uncultured Bacteroidales bacterium (assembly GCA_964544385.1). Lineage (GTDB taxonomy): Bacteria > Bacteroidota > Bacteroidia > Bacteroidales > SZUA-534 > CAZJCR01. The sequence goes on along the minus strand of CAZJCR010000088.1, from coordinate 8,456 downwards.
AACAACTGTTAAAAGATTTTATTACCACAACAATTGAACGGCTTAAAAACAGCAAACAAAACTACCTTACAAAAATTGAAGAGTACGAACAAAAAATATTTAGCGATAAAGGCTACAACGAGCTTGAATACAATAAATTAGAACGCCTTTATGCCATAAACGAAGGTTTTTACAACCAATTAATAAGTAAAAAAGCCGAGTACTTAATATCGCAAGCCGGTTACGTGTCGCAAAATACAATACTCGAGAAAGCCGAAACCCCAAAATCGCCTAAATCGCCAATAAAAAGCAAAATATATTTTGTTTTTTTAATATTAGGATTACTTACCGGGGGAACATTTATTTTGATACGATACTTACTTTACGACGAAATAACGTCGGTAAACCTTATACAAAATTACACCAACGCTCCAATACTTGGCACAATACCAATTTACCGACAAGAAATACCAGTATCGCAACTACTTGTAAACAAAAAACCAAACTCGGTATTTACCGAAGCTTTCCGCACAATACGCTCGAACCTTCAATTTATATCGCACGGAGCCGAAACAAAACTTATTACCGTATCGTCGACAATTAGCGGCGAGGG
>CAZJCR010000088.1:0-7854 GCA_964544385.1 uncultured Bacteroidales bacterium | reverse complement strand
TTCTACAATTTCAGGGGAAGGAAAAACATTTGTTGCAATAAACCTTGCCGGAATTTTAGCTATTAATGGCCGTAAAGTTGTAATAATTGACCTCGACCTGCGCAAGCCACGCATACACATAGGGTTTAACGCACCTAACGACAAAGGCGTTAGCACAATACTTATTGGCAAAAGTAAGCTTACCGACTGCATTATGCACACCGAAATTCCTGGGTTTGACTACATTACAGCAGGCCCTGTACCGCCAAACCCCGCCGAACTTGCAGGCAGCCAGCAAATGGAAGTAATTATATCGGAACTCGAAGAAAATTACGACATTATTATTATCGACACCCCGCCAGTTGGTATTGTTACCGACGCTTTAGTTAATCTTAGGCGCGCCAATTACCCAATTTATGTATTAAAGGCTAATGTATCAAAACGCCACTTTATCGACAACATAAATAATTTGATAAAAGAAAAGAACATGGACAACCTTTCACTTGTCCTTAATGGTGTCGAAATATCGCCAAAGCGTTACGGTTATGGCTATGGTTATGGCTATGGTTATGGCTATGGTTATGGCTATTACACCGAACCCGACGAACGTGTAAGCGTTAGCAAAAAACTAACAAAAAAGCTCCAAAAGCTTAAAAAGTAACATTATAAAGCAATTCGGGCTGCTTATTTATTTTAAACTGTAAATTATTATGATAATTTATTTGGTATTTTTTGCTTGTGCATTATTGCTAAGCCTGTTAATGCACCGCTTTTTTGTAATACGTGCCGAACATTACAAAATAAAAAAAGCAAACACATCGGCCGAACGTTGGGCAAGCCAAACCAAACCGGTTTTAGGCGGCATTACCTTTTACTCGCTGTTTTTAATTGCTATTATTGTTTTTGCATTTTACAACAACCCAAACGCATTACTAAACAGCAAATACATAGGCATTATAATTGCCGTAACGGTTTCGTTTTTAATGGGCCTGGCCGACGATATGCTTAACACAGCACCATGGTTCAAGTTTGTTTTACAAATTTTAACCGCAATATTACTTATATACTCGGGTATATGCATTAGCATTTTTGAACAACCGGTTTACAACTACCTTTTAACAATATTTTGGGTTGTGGGCATAATGAACTCAATAAACATGTTAGATAATATGGATGCTATAACAACATCGGTAAGCATAACAATATTAACAGGTGCTTTAATTAGTTTATTAATTGCACAAAGCACCAACACGCTGTTAATTACTTTAATTACAGGCGTTTTAGCATCGTTAATAAGTTTTTTGTATTACAACTGGAACCCCGCAAAAATGTACATGGGCGATAACGGTTCGCAATTTTTAGGCTCGTTTTTGGCAATAATTGGTATCGAAATTTTTTGGAACGAGCCACTGATACAAAACACAGGCCCGGGCAATTATACATTTTTTGTTATTATTATTTTAGCTTTTTTAGTACCTATTACCGACACTACAACAGTTACAATTAACAGGCTTATGCGCGGGCAATCGCCTTTTATTGGCGGGCGCGACCATACAACACACCACCTTTCGTACATGGGCTTAACCGAGCGTAAAGTAGCAATAACTTTATTTACAATAAACTCAATATCGGTAGCAACCGCTATATACATAATATTTAACATTAACAACCTTATACTACCCGTTTGGGCTTTTGCAATACCAGCCATAATTGTATTAGTATCGCTTTACGCGACAACAAAAATATCGAAACCAAAAAAATAAAAACCAACAACAATAAAACAACCATGTCGAAAAAAAACATTGTACTAATTTCACTTGCATCGTTAATAATAATATGCACAGCAATTACCGGTTTTGTTGGGCACCCAGAGAGCAACACCGATATAACTACAGAAAAAAACTTTAAATCGCAATACGGTATTTACCAGATACCCGTACCAAAAAAAATAACCTTTGCCGGCGAAACAATGCCACTCGAAAACTTTGACACATACGAAAGCTTTGAACGCGAGCTGCTTATAAACACATACTGGCAATCGCAAACACTAATATTAATTAAAAAAGCCAACAGGTATTTACCAACTATCGAAAAAATACTTGAACAACAAGGCGTACCACCCGATTTTAAATACTTAGCCGTAGCCGAAAGCGGCCTTACAAACGTAACATCGCCATCAGGTGCAAAAGGTTTTTGGCAATTTTTAAAAGGCACAGCAACCGATTACAAGCTCGAGGTTAACAACGAGGTTGACGAACGTTACCATTTAGAAAAATCGACCATAGCCGCAGCCATGTTTTTAAAAGAATCGTACCAAAAATATGGCAGCTGGACAATGGCCGCGGCATCGTACAACATGGGCAGGCGCAACTTATCGAACATTATTAACCGACAAAAAAGCAATAACTACTACAACCTTGTTTTAGGCGACGAAACAGGCCGATATGTTTTTAGAATTGCTGCCTTAAAAACCATTATCGAAAACCCGCAACAATACGGCTTTTACATTAACAGCAGCGATTTGTACCAGCCTTTTAATGTAACCGAAATTACAGTTGACACCGCAATTACAAGCATTGCCGATTTTGCATACGCACTTGGCACAAACTACAAGGTATTAAAAGAACTAAACCCATGGTTACGCGATGCTGTTCTTAAAAATACAGCACGTAAAAAATACATAATTAAAATACCTGCCAACAAAAAATGGCGCAAAGCCGAACCCTGCAACGTGTTTTATCCGGTCGACAGTATTCCCTCCGACACCGTAATTGAAGAATAAAACCCAAATTTAGCGATTCGCTCAATCGATTTAGATTTTGTAAGTATTTCACTACACTTAGTTAATGAAACACAACAAACTCTACATCGGGGTTATACCTAAGTAAAGCGTTTGTTCGCATAGCTCTAACCGCTCAACTTAGGTAAAAAATAATAAACCAGCTACATTTAAATTATCATAAAAAACTAATACCGGGGTAGTTTTTAATTACCGTACCTATGCCTATCTTTGCATATTTTTAAATACAGGCAAGTGGAAAATCAAAATACAAACAATAATATTGACGATTGCGAGTACATTGAAGTATACGGGGCAAAAGAACACAACCTTAAAAACATTGATGTTACAATACCACGCAACAAATTAACCGTAATTACAGGGTTAAGCGGCAGCGGCAAATCGTCGTTAGCGTTCGACACAATATACGCCGAAGGCCAACGCCGGTATATCGAAACTTTTTCGGCCTATGCACGCCAGTTTTTAGGCAACATGGAACGCCCAAATGTCGATAAAATTACAGGGCTTAGCCCGGTAATAGCCATTGAACAAAAAACCACCAACAAAAACCCGCGCTCAACAGTTGGCACAACAACCGAGATATACGACTTTTTGCGCCTGCTATATGCCCGAGCATCCGACGCTTACTCGTATGTTACAGGCAAAAAAATGGTAAAATACACCGACACACAAATTACCAGCCTTATTGTCGAAAAATTTATCGACAAAAAAATATACATACTTGCCCCAATAATTAAAGGGCGCAAAGGACATTACAAAGAACTTTTTGAACAACTTATAAAAAAAGGGTTTATTTATGCACGCATAAACGGTAAATTAACCGATTTAACCCCGGGGCTAAAACTCGACAGGTATAAAACCCACAATATTGAGATAGTTATTGACCGCCTTAAAATTGAACCCACCAGCCAAAAACGCGTGCACGAGTCGGTACAAACAGCACTTAAACATGGCGAGGGAGTAACAATGATACTCGATGCCGAAACAAACGCAATAAGCTATTTTAGCAGTATGTTAATGTGCCCCGAATCGGGCATATCGTACAACGAACCAGCCCCACACTCGTTCTCGTTCAACTCGCCGGTAGGCGCGTGCCCACGCTGCAAAGGGCTTGGAGTTGTTAATCAAATTGACATGGACAAGGTAATACCCGACAAACGGCAAAGTATAAAAAACGGCGGAATTGTTCCACTTGGTAAATACAAAAACACGCTAATATTTTGGCAAATTGAGAGCATTGCCGAAAAATACAAATTTAAAATAGACTCGCCCATAAACACAATACCCGACGAGGTTATCGATATAATACTGTTTGGTAGCGACGAACCATTTAAACTACACAATACACCATTAGGAAACTCGTCGAACTACTTTTTAAGTTTCCCGGGCGTTATAAGCTACCTGTCGTCGAACAACGACGACGACGATATTGGAAACGGTAAATTCCAAAATTTTGTTAAAGAAACCGGCTGCCCCGAATGTAACGGCACACGATTACGAAAAGAGTGGTTGCAATTTAAAATAAACGAAAAAAATATTGCCGAGCTTTCGCAGATGGACATTGACGCCTTATACAACTGGCTCGATGGTATCGAAAACAAAATGACAGGCAAACAAAAAACCATTGCCACCGAAATATTAAAAGAGATTCGCGACCGTTTAAACTTTTTGCTCGAAGTAGGGTTAAACTACCTGTCGCTCAACCGCAGCTCAAAATCGTTGTCGGGTGGCGAGAGCCAGCGCATAAGGCTGGCAACACAAATAGGGTCGCAACTTGTAAACGTGCTTTACATACTCGACGAACCCAGTATAGGCTTACACCAACGCGACAACGAACGTTTGATAAAATCGCTTAAAAGCTTACGCGATACAGGCAACTCGGTAATTGTTGTTGAACACGACAAAGACATGATACTATCGGCCGATTATGTTGTTGACATGGGACCATTGGCCGGGCGCAAAGGCGGCGATGTTGTTTCCCAGGGCACGCCCAAACAAATTATCCAAAGCCAATCGCTTACAGCACAATACCTTAACGGGATTAAAAGCATTACCATACCCCCAAAACGCCGAGCCGGTAACGGTGAACAAATTGTTTTACACAACGCCACCGGCAACAACCTTAAAAATGTAACATTAACACTACCATTAGGCAAACTTATTTGCATTACCGGAGTATCGGGCAGCGGCAAGTCGTCGCTTATAAACGAAACGCTACACCCAATACTAAACCAGCATTTTTACCGCTCGCTAAAAAACCCGCTTCCATACCAGTCAATCGATGGCATTGAACATATCGACAAAGTTATTGAAGTTGACCAAAGCCCCATTGGCAGGTCGCCACGCTCGAACCCGGTTACCTATACAAATATTTTTAGCGATATACGTAACCTTTTTGTACAACTGCCCGAGGCTCAAATACGAGGTTATAAACCCGGGCGGTTCTCGTTCAACGTAAAAGGCGGAAGGTGCGAAACCTGCAAAGGTGCGGGTATACAAACTATCGAGATGAATTTTTTGCCCGATGTAAATGTAAAATGCAGCGAGTGTAATGGAGCAAGGTACAACCGCGAAACGCTCGAAGTTAGATACAAAGGGCACTCAATTAACGATGTTTTAGACATGACAATAAACCGTGCTGTCGAGTTTTTTGAAAACATACCAAAAATAGTTACCAAACTAAAAGCCATGCAAAACGTTGGCCTTGGCTATGTTACCCTTGGACAGCCATCGACAACACTGAGCGGCGGCGAGTCGCAAAGAGTAAAATTAGCAACCGAACTGGCAAAAAAAGATACCGGCAAAACACTTTACATACTCGACGAACCTACAACCGGCCTGCATTTCGAAGATATTAACGTGCTTATGAAAGTACTTAACAAATTAGTTGATAAAGGCAATACCGTAATTGTTATTGAACATAACCTTGATGTTATAAAAATGGCCGACCACATTATCGACATTGGCCCCGAGGGCGGAATTAAAGGTGGCCAGGTTATTGCCCAAGGCACACCCGAGCAGGTTGTACTAAACAAAAACAGTTATACTGCAAAATATCTTAAAAACGAACTTAGGTAAGTTTTAATTAATAATACTATATTTGAAAACATTAACCCGCAGTATTACAAAAAAGTAAAAACACAATTACAATGATTGAGATAATTTGCACAAACAATAACCGCAGGGTGCAGTACCCTGCCGGCACTACCTTACAACAAATAGCCATTGACCTAAACATAAACCTTGGGCACCACATACTTGGAGCTTTTGTAAACAATAAGCTAAAAGAGCTGAACTATGTTATTTACAAACCCAAAACTATTGAGTTTATTGACATTACACACCCCGACGGAATGCGGATGTACATACGCTCGTTATCGTTTGTACTACAAAAAGCTGTAAACATAGTATTACCAAACACCCGTTTAAAAATTGAACACTCAATATCGAAAGGTTTTTATTGCGAAATTGATGGCATTGAAAATAACCTTACAATTGAAACTGTATTTGCAATTGGCGAAAAAATGCGCCAGATAATTTCCGATGATATACCATTTACACGCTACGAAATACCGTCGGACGAAGCCATAAAACTTTTTGAAGACCACGGATTATTCGAAAAAGCACGGCTATTTAAAAGCCGCCCAAAAATGTACTCATCGGTTTACTGCCTAAACGATTCGATAGACTATTTTTACGGTTTTTTAGTACCATCGACAGGTTACCTTAAAGTATTCGACCTTGTTAAATACTACCACGGTATGCTGCTTATAGGCCCAAAAACATCGAACCCAACCGAGGTTGACGAAATTGTTATACAAGACAAAATGTTCGACATTTTTCAGGAATACACAAACTGGGCCGAAATACTCGATGTTGGTTACATGGGCAGCATTAACGAACTTGTAAAATCGGGCGGCTGGAGCGAGCTTATTAAAATATCGGAAGCCCTGCAAGAGAAAAAAATATCGCAAATAGCCGACATGATAAAAAACCGCCAGCAAATTCCACGCTTAGTTTTAATATCAGGGCCATCGTCGTCGGGCAAAACATCATTCGCCAAAAGGCTGTCGATACAACTGCGCGTTGCCGGCCTTACCCCCGTTACACTGTCGCTCGACGATTATTTTGTTAACCGCGAGCATACACCACGCGACCAAAATGGCGACTACGATTTTGAAGCACTCGAAGCACTCGACATTAACCTGTTAAACGACAACCTGACACGCTTATTTGCAGGGCACGAAGTTGAATTGCCAAAATTTTCGTTCATCACCGGCGAGCGGTTTTACGACGGTACAAAACTTAAAATAACCAACAAACACATAATACTGGCCGAAGGAATACACGCGCTAAACCCAAAACTTACACAAACAATTAGCCCGCAGCAAAAATTTGGCATTTACGCATCGGCATTAACAACAGTGTCGCTCGACAACCACAACCGCATACCAACTACCGACACAAGACTATTACGGCGAATTATACGCGACCATAAATACCGCGGGTACAGCGCGCTCGACACTATTAACCGCTGGCCAAGCGTACGTAAAGGCGAAGACCGCAACATTTTTCCGTACCAGGAAAATGCCGACGTTATGTTTAACACCGCAATACACTACGAAACCGGGGTACTAAAACGATACGCCGAACCAATTTTAGCCGAAGTACCACCAAACAATAAAGCTTATCGCGAAGCAAACAGGCTGCTAAAATTTTTAAGCTACGTTACCCCTATTAGCGATAACGAAATACCACCAACATCAATTTTACGCGAGTTTTTAGGCGGCAGTAGTTTCGTGTACTAATTACTGTATATTTGCATGTTGCCAACAAGGATAGAAAAAACTCACAGTACAGAATTGAGCAATCTTTATTTGATTTTGTATTTTTGATGGAAATATTGATTATGAATAAGAAAATTCAAAATATTGAGATATATCAAAAACTGGTTGATTCAATTGGGATTACAATTGAAAGTGCACGTCAAAGAGCAATTCAAGCTGTTAATAATGAGCTATTAAAAGCCAATTGGGAGATTGGGAAATACATTGTTGAATACGAACAACATGGAA
>CAZJCR010000087.1:0-14038 GCA_964544385.1 uncultured Bacteroidales bacterium | reverse complement strand
TTGGAACAATGCCATTAAATTGGTTTACAAGCATTTGCGACATTGCTAAAATGTTTTTTGCTTTATTGTTGGGGTACGAGCACGTTTTTATTAATTGGTAAATTTGTTCGATTGAGGCACTCGACATTGTAAGCGCGTTGGGTAAAGCCTGAAAAAGAGCTGGCGTTATTATGTTAACGCGCTTGTCGGTACATTGTGCCGATAAAATAACAGCTACTAATAATTCGAAAGGGTTTGAGTACTCCAGTTCGGTTTGGGCAACTGGCATGTTAATTTTAAACCAGTTTATTACTTTATCGAAACGCTCTTTTTTTGTCATTTTTTATAAATCGTATTCGCTAAGTTCTAACCAGCGGTCGGTAATAATATTAATTTTACTGGTTATTTGTTCAAGGCGTTCAGTTATTTGAGTAAGTTTTTGAAAATCGGTTTCTGAACCTAAAAGTTTCTCTTCTAATTGGGCTTTTTCGGTTTCAAGGTTACTAATTTCGGTTTCAATTTCTTGATATTCTTTACGTTCGGCAAAGGTGAGTTTTTTCTTCTGAATTGTTGTGTTTTGTTCTTTTTTAGTTTTTGGTGCTATATTTTGATTGTTTAATTGTGTTTGTTGCGCGTTTTTCCATTGCCGGTATTGTGTATAGTTGCCGGGGTAATCTTTAATATAGCCTTCGCCTTCTAAAACAAAAACATGGTCAACAATTTTGTCCATAAAATATCTGTCGTGCGAAACAATTAAAACGCAACCTTCAAAATCTTTTAAATAATCTTCTAAAATATTTAAAGTAACAATATCGAGGTCGTTTGTAGGTTCGTCTAAAATTAAAAAGTTAGGGTTTCGCATCAAAACTGTTAACAAATAAAGCCTTCGCCGTTCGCCGCCGCTAAGTTTGTTAACGTATGAGTATTGCATGTCGGTTGAGAACAAAAAGTAATTCAGGAATTGTGTAGGCGAAAGTTTTTTGCCATCGCTAATTGTAATTTCTTCGGCAATGTCTTGTACAACTTCAATAACTTTTTTGTTGTCGTCAAAAGTAACGCCGTTTTGGGTATAGTAACCAAAAACAATTGTAGGGCCAATTTCAATTTTACCTTTGTCAACGGGTTCAAAGCCGGTAATAATATTTAACAGGGTTGTTTTACCTGTGCCGTTTGCCCCAATAATGCCAACTTTTTCGAACCGTTTAAAATTGTAGGTAAAATCGCGCAAAATAGGTTTGTCGACAAACGATTTTTCGAGGTTGTATAAATCGAGTATTTTTTTGCCTAATCGCGATGTTTTAACATCGAGTTTTACTTTATCGGATATTTGTTTTTGTGATGCGGTTTTTTCGGTTTCGTAAAACGAATTAATACGGCTTTTTGCTTTGGTAGCCCGTGCCGATGGCATTCGGTTCATCCAGTCGAGTTCTTTTTTGTAAAGTTGTTTTGCTTTGTCAATTTCGGTTTTCTGGTTATAAACACGTTCGTCGCGTTTTTCGAGAAAGTAAGCGTAATTGCCCTTGTATTTGTAAATTTGTTTATTGTCTATTTCGTAAATAACATCGCAAACGCGGTCTAAAAAATAGCGGTCGTGAGTTACCATAATAACCGTACATTTTGAGTTAACTAAATAGCTTTCGAGCCATTCAATCATATCAAGGTCGAGGTGGTTGGTAGGTTCGTCGAGTATTAAAATATCGGGGTTGTTAATAATAACCGATGCAAGAGCTAACCGTTTTTTTTGTCCGCCCGACAGTTCGCCGGTTTTTTGATTGTAGTCGAAAATTTTTAATTGCCCCAGTATTTGTTTAACCCGGTTTTCGTAGTCCCAGGCTTTAAGGGCGTCCATTGCATGCATCGCGTTTTCGATACGCGAATTATTATCTGTTTTTATAGCATAGTTATACTCGTTAACAGCTTGTAAAACATCAGTAGCAGTTTGATATACCGACTCAAGAACAGTTAAATTGTCGTTAAGTTCAGGTGCTTGTTCAAGGTATCCAACCGATAAGCTGTTCCTAAAAATTATTTGTCCGCTGTCGGGGGAGTCTTTACCTGCTAATATTCGCAACAGCGATGTTTTACCAGTGCCGTTTCGGGCAATTAATGCCACGCGTTGGTCTTTATCGACCGACAGGCTTAGATTATTAAATAGTACTAAATCGCCAAACGATTTGGTAAGGTTATCAACTTGTAGGTAATTCACATTATTGTTTTAAAGGTACTTTAATTGTGCCGTGCCAAAATTATATAAATAATTGCTACTAAAAAGCAAAAAAAAACCGCCAAAGGCGGTTAAAAATAAAACATTTTGTATTAAGCGGTAACTTTAACAATTTCTTTAACCCTTTGCACAAGTTTATCGAGCTGAAGCGGTTTTTCAAAATAATCGGCAGCACCAAGTTTGCGTGCTTTTAATTCGTCGTCGTTACTACTGCGTGCAGTAACAAAAATAACAGGAACATTGGCAATTTTAGGTTCTTTTGTCATTTCCTCAAGCATATCGTACCCCGACATGCCTGGCATCATAACATCGAGCAAAACCAAATCAAAATCTTTTTTTCGTAACATTGTTAGTGCCGTTTCGGCCGAACTTGCTGTCGAAATGTTTAACTTAAGGCTCCGTAATGCACTCTCGAGCAATAAGTTATTTGTTGATGAGTCGTCAACCAATAGAACATTTGCATTAGCATTTTTCATAAATTCAATATTTTTAAGTTAAGTTATGCCTTGTTTAATAACTGTTTTGCTTTTTTACTTTTTATAAAATACTTTAACAAGCTAATTACACGTTACAAACATTAAAATTTATTTTACAACCCAAATTGAGCTATTCGCTCAACTTTGGTAAAAATTAATAGCCGAAAATTATATAAATAAAATCATTATAAAAACTCTGTATTAATTAAATTTAAACCAATTTTAAAAATATAAAAACAATGTGTAAATTCATGCACAATTAAAATATGCAGAGCATAATATTTTATGATATTTATCAAATTGTACTTAACTATCAGTAAAGCAAATATATAATGAATCAACTACAGCAAGATTTTACTCCCTGGTTCGATAAAATAACCGATGAACAGTTAACTAAAATTAACGATAACCAGGTAAAACTATCGTACAATAAAGGCGAAATACTATGTAAACAAGGCGGTTTTGCAACACATATATTTTACTTAACCGAGGGTTTAATAAAAGTTTATAAAGAACATAACGACAAAAACCTGATATTAAAACTTGTAAACCCCGGCGAGTTTATAGGTTTATCGGCATTATATAACCGTGGTGTTTTCGATTATTCGGCCGCCGGGGTCGACAGTAGCAAAGTTTACTCAATAAACATTGAAACGGTACAATACCTTATTAAAAGCAACCCAACTTTTGCCGAACGCATTATTTCACAAATAAACCATAGTACATCGTTATATTTTGAGCGTATAATAAGTCTTACACAAAAACAGTTGCATGGCCGCATTGCCGATGCTATTATACATTTGTCGAGAGATATTTACAAATCGGATAAATTTAACATGTTGCTTACACGTCGCGATTTAGCCGAGTTTTGCGGAATGTCGACCGAAAGCGCGATCAGGATACTTAAAGAGTTCCATAACGATAAAATTGTAAAACTTGAGGGTAAAAACCTTGAGATAATTAGTTTTAAACTGTTAGAACGCCTTAGCGAAGTTGGGTAAAAATATCATTTTTGTTTTTTTTAGGCATTTTATTAGGCTATTTGCTATTTTTGCCCCAAACTAAACTATTATTTTAATGCATCATTATTTAAACCAGTTTATTGTAGTGCTGTTATTTGGTATACAGCTAAATGTTTATGGCCAGCAAACCGATATAAAACGTTCGAACAACAAAGTTACTTTAAACGGCGAACAATACTATATACACATTGTGCGCAAAGGCGAAACCCTGTTTGCCATTAGTGATGCTTATAATACCCCTGTCGACAGTATTATTAAATATAACCAACAAGCAAAAGACACATTAAAAATTAACCAATATCTTAAAATAAAGGTATTGCCCAACGAACAAAAAAAACAAACTCAATATAATTATTATGTTGTTCAAATTGGCGACACACCATTTAATTTAGCCAGGCGTTTTAATATTACTATCGACGAGTTATATGCACTTAACCCTGGAGCCGAAATTACTATTAAAGTTGGCGAAACTTTAAAAATACCGTTAAATGTTGATACTGAAATAAATACCCGAAAAATTGATAACCCCGAAAAACAAATAATCGACAGTTCAAGCATTAAAGGTATAGTAAAACATACAGCTCAAAAAAAACAAACAGTTTTTGGAATTGCAACCATTTATGGCTGCTCAGTTGACGATATATACAAACAAAACCCCGGTTTGCAAAACAGGCAATTACAGGTTGGCGAGATAATTGAGGTGCCACTTAAACATGTTGATGCTGTTGAAAATAACGACTATTATTTTCATAAAGTCGAAAAACAAGAAACTATTTTTAGAATAACCCAAAAATATGGTATTAAAGAAAAGGCATTGTTAAAAATTAACCCCGTATTAAAAGATAAAGGTTTGCAAACAGGCGACCTTATTAAAATACCTAAACACAACGTACCCGATTCAATTATTAATAACGATTTAATTGCTATCGAAAACCAACAAAACGATATACAACAACCAATTAACCAAACCGGGCACAAATACCTTTTGCCCGATACAAACATTCAAATAATTAACGAGTGCAAAAAAAACATTATCGATAAAAACAAAAAATACAAAGTAGCCATATTTTTACCATTTTACTTATCAATAAACGACACATTAGGTCAATACATCGAAAAAACTATAACACAGCCAGGAGGTTATACAACTACCGAGTTGGTGCCACGTGCTGTTAAAAACGACGACATAATTTACGAACGTTCACAGTTATTTATCGACTTTTACCAGGGCGCACTTTTAGCATTAAACACTTTACGCAAACAGGGAATGAACTTTGACGTGCACGTTTTTGATACCCAAAACGACAGCTCGGTAATTAATAATATATTACAACAAAACAACTTATCGAATTTTGACTTATTTATAGGCCCGGTTTATGGCGAAAACCTTAATATAGTTGGCGATTATGCCTGGGAACATCAAATAAACATTGTATCGCCATTGTCGTTAAAAAGTAGTTTTATCGACCACAACCCATATGCTTTTCAGGTTAGCCCGCCATTTGAGGTCCAAATGAAACATGCATCTGACTTTTTAAACAGCTTTGATACAAAAAACTACATAGTAATACACGACGGCAATAACCTTAACCAAGAGTACATATCGTTATTTAAAAAACAGTTATACGCTCAAATTGACGAAACAAATTTTAACCAGATAAAATACAACGAGGTATACTATTACGATGCCCGCGATAGTATTTTAAACAACATTTTTTCGCCCGGTATCGAGAACATTGTTATAGTTCCATCGAGCGACCAGGGCTTTGTTAGCGATGTAATTGGCAAACTTAACGGGTACTCGTATAATTATAAAATTACAGTTTTTGGACAACCACGCTGGTTACGTTTCGATAATATTGAATTAGGACATTTCCATAACACAAAAACTCATATTTTTTCGAACACATTTATCGATTATAAAAACCCATCGGTATCTGAATTTGTAGACCAATACCGTAAATGGTACAAAACCGAGCCCGAACTTTATGCTTTTATGGGTTACGATATTACAAAATATTTTTTAAGTGCGCTTAACTATTACGGGCGCGATTTTAGAAAATGCATACATTTACATAATATTGAACTATTACAAACAAAATTCAATTTTGTACCATATACCGACCAGGGCGGTTTTCAGAATACAGCAATATATATATTAGAATTTACCGACGACTACCAATTACAAAAAAAAGCATCGTACCCAAATTAAAACCAGTAAATAATAAATTAAAAAAGGGTATGTTATTGTTTTGAAAACAATATATTAACCGCTATATTAGTGTCTCAAAAAACTTTAATTGCTAAGCATTAAATGGAGTTACCAATAAAAAATATAGTTCAGCTATTACGAGACGTAGAAATATTCTCGGAGTTTAGCGACGAATTGCTTGAGGAGTTTGCCAAAAACATGAAAGAAATATTCCTTCCAAAAGGCGAGATATTATTTCAAAAAGGCGACAAAGAGAGCGCGATGTATGTTATAATTGACGGGAGCGTACAGATACACGACCAAGAATACATTTTTACAACACTAAACAACAAACAATTTTTTGGCGAGTACTCACTCATCGACTCATCGGTTAGGTCGGCAACAGTTACAGCAATGCGCGACACCAAACTACTTGAACTTGAGCAAACAACCTTTGAGAAAGTTACAAACCGTACACCCGAAATTTGGAAAAGCGTTTTAAAAGCACTAATAAAACGCTTACGCGATTACAACATAATTGAAGAAAAACTTACAATGCGCACCATTGACATACAACGTAAAAAGTATGAAGTTGAAAAAGCCAAAGACAGCATTGAAAGCCAAAAAAAAGAACTCGAAGCAATTAATACCACAAAAGACAAATTTTTTACCATAATTGCCCACGACCTTAAAAACCCATTTTCGTCGGTAATAGGAGTGAGCGACATGCTTATACATAAATACGGTTCAATTGACAGCGACAAACAATACGAGTTTATTAAGCAAATAAACAAATTTTCGAAAAACGCATTTAATTTGCTCGAAAACCTTTTACAGTGGGCAAGGTCGCAAACCGGCAGCTTAAAAATAAACTTTAAACGTACTAATCTTTATACATTGGTAGCCGAGGTTGTTGAACTATTTAGTATTAATGCCGACCAAAAACAAATATCGGTTATTGCCGAAATTGATAAAAATTTGTTTGCCTATATTGATAAAGATATGATAACCACTGTAATGCGTAACCTTTTGTCGAATGCAATAAAATTTAGCAAAAACTCATCGAAAATATATATTACAGCTCACGAGTTACCCGATATGGTACAGATTGAAGTTCGCGATATTGGCGTTGGTATGGATCCTGAAACATCGGCAAATTTATTCAGGATAGATTCGCGCAGCACCCAGGTTGGTACCGAAAACGAAGAAGGTACAGGTTTAGGACTTATTTTATGTAAAGAGTTTGTGTCGAAAAATGGCGGCGAAATTTGGGTCGAAAGTGAAATTGACAGAGGTTCAAAA
Organism: uncultured Bacteroidales bacterium; assembly: GCA_964544385.1. Classification (GTDB taxonomy): domain Bacteria; phylum Bacteroidota; class Bacteroidia; order Bacteroidales; family SZUA-534; genus CAZJCR01. The sequence continues at coordinate 6,844 of CAZJCR010000087.1, read as the reverse complement.
TTCATTTTCTCAATTCCAAAAGCTTTATAATTAACAAAATATAACTACAATAAATTTATGGCAAGTTTTAGTTTTTCATTACGCGCAGCTTTAGGCTTGTTGCCAAAAACCGAAAATATTGAGTCGCAACAAAAACAATTATTTGACGAATATAATAAAATGCTCGGGTTTACTGAATCGGAAATACTTGCCGAATATTATGAACTCGATAAACTTATTAATAGCAACGAGTTTAAAAACTTAAAAAGCGAAATACTAAACCTTAACTATAAAAATACAAAAGAATATACCGATGAAATTGAATATCAAAAACTAAAAAAAAATAGCCAAATAATAAACTATTTTAAGGTATTAAATTCGGACGATTACAAAAAATTTACCGATATATTAAACAGTGCCGACCTAACACTATATAATGAACTTACAAAACAGGTTGGTTCGCAAGAGCATATAAACGAAAAAAACGAAATGCAGCAAATGCTTAGAAGCGAACAGCAAAAAAAACAAACATATATTAAACAAAAAAAACAAGCCGATATTAAAAACTATTATAGCTTTTTAAACTCGGCACAATACAAATTATACACCGAACTTAACCAAAGCGACGAATTAACCAATTACATTAAACTTGATGAATTTGTTAAATCGAGCCAATTGGCACAATTTAAATTAAACCTTGCAAACGAACTTAAAACCGAACAAAATAAACCAAAAGAACTGTCGGCACTTAAAAAACTACCCGAAGTAAAAGCATATAATAAAGCCCAAAACAAAGACGATATTACTGAACCTGAAGCAATACAGAAAATTAAGGAACTCGAAACCTACATTAATAGCAATAACTATAAGCAAAAATTAGCAAGTTTGGATTATAAAAATACCGACGAATATAAAAACGAACAAAAATATATTGAGTTAAAAAAATCGTCAAAATTTAAAAACTACTTTAAAATAGCGCAATCGCAAAAGCTATCAACTTTTAATAGTTTTTCGGGTTCGAATACACTTGCTGCTTTTATTGAACTTGAGTTGTACATTAACTCTGAAGCATATACCCAAAAGCTAAAAACACTCGATTATACCAATTGCGACGGTTATAAAAACGAACAACAATTAAACAATTTAAAACACGATTCTAAAATTAAATTTTATTTAACATACAGTCAATCAAAACAATATAAACTATTTGAACAAACATCGGGTTCCGATATACTAAAACGCTACAATGAACTTGATGAGTTGGTTAACTCCGAAAAATTTATTGCATACAAACAATACATGCTCGATAAAAACAAGTTTGATAAAACAGAGCACGCCCAAAACGAGAAACGTTACAACGAGCTTAAAAACTCCGACGAAATAAAATGGTACTTATCGGTAAAAGATTCGGATAAATTTAACGAGATAAAATTGTGGAATTTAGTTTTTGAAGACGATTTTACAGCCGGGAAAATTGATACTGAAAAATGGATGAACAGCTTTTTTTGGGGTAAAATGTTACTTAACGACCGTTACGTTATGGCTGGCGATAAACAATACTTTACCGACAATAAAAATGTTGAGTTAAATGGTACAACCTTAAAAATTATTACAAAACAAGAAAATACTACAGGAAAAGTTTGGCACCCATTACATGGTTTTAACACTCAAAATTTTAATTATACATCGGGAATGTTAAGCACCGCGCACAGTTTTAGGCAAAAATACGGTCGCTTTGAGGCAAAAATAAAACTAAATTCAAGTTTTCCGGTATATCAGGCTTTTTGGCTTAAAGGCGAAAAAATTATGCCCGAGATTGATGTTGTAAAATTTAACATGGACAAAAAAAATCGTCTCCAGGTTTCGAGTATTTGTGGAGATGTAACTGATTTAAAATCGGCAAAAAAAATAACATCGAAACTTAATGGAAGCTATTTTACCGACAAATATTTTATATACACAATTGATTGGTTACCCGAAAAAATTAGCTGGAAAATTAATAATACCGAAATTTTTTCGACAACAGAGCCTATACCCGACGAACCAATGTACATAATGTTATCGAGCGGGTTACAGGCAAATGCCGGCGATACAGGTTTACCTGCCGCTTTTGAAATTGATTGGGTTCGTTGCTATGAAAAAGTACTTTAAACTATTTTTTTCGCCGGTAACAATGTTTTTGCTGCTTTTACTGGCAGCATTTTTTTTAGCATCGGCAACAATAATCGAACATAAATACAATACCCAAACAGCTTTCGGTTTAGTTTATAATGCCTGGTATTTTGAACTTTTATTGTTTTTATTGTGTATAAATTTGTTTGGCGCAATAATTATCAAAAAATTATATGTTAAACAAAAAATTCATCTATTTTTTTTACACACCGGTTGGATTATAATAATAATAGGTGCTGCATTTACACGGTATACAGGATACAGCGGTACAATTCATATTCGCGAAAGCGATAAAACCAATAAAATTATACTAAATACTATTAATAATACCGGTTATAAAACACTGCCATTTACAATTAAACTCGATAGTTTTAATATTGAACGTTATCCGGGTTCAAACAGCCCATCATCGTTTGCCAGCTATGTAAAAATTTACGAAAATGGCGAAACACCCTATAATTATCATATTTATATGAACAATGTGTTAAAAATTAAGGGTTTTCGAATATTCCAGTCGTCGTACGATAGCGACGAAAAAGGCACAATACTTTCGGTAACTTATGATGTTTTAGGAACAACAATTACCTATGCCGGTTATTTAGTTTTATTTATTAGCATAGTTTTAACATTATTAAAAAAACTCGATTTTTTACCCTATAAAAAAATAATTCGGAAAAAAGCCGCGCTGTTTGTTTTGCCTTTATTATGCTGTTTAACAATTAATGCAACACCAATTAACCAACCCGACAAAGTAATTGATAAGGGTCATGCCAATAATTTTGGGCAAATATTAATGCAAAACCCTAAAGGACGCACTTGTCCGGTATCAACATATGCATCGGATATATTACGCAAACTTTATGGTAGCGATAAATTTGAAGGGTTAACACCAATGCAAGTATTGCTCGAGATTAATATTGATTATGAAAACTGGCTTAACAAACCTTTTATTAAAATTACCGATAAACAAATACAGCAACTGTTAGGGGCTAATAACAATATGGTTTGTTACAATAGTTTTATTGATGCAAATGGAAACTACAAATTACAAAACCAACTTACGCAGGTTTATGCAAAACTACCTGCTAATCGTACAAAACACGATAAAGCAATTATAAAAGCCGACGATAAAATTAACCTGTGTTACAACTTTATTGATGGTGGTTATTTACGCATTTTTCCGGTTAATAGTAACAATAATTTAACCTGGTACAATCCAGTTACAGCACAATTACAAACAAATAATGTAAACGACTCTGTTTTTTACACATCGATACTTGAAAAATATTTTACTGAATTAATAAAAGCCAAACACAGCAATAATTACACTATGGCCGACAGTATTGTTAATATAATAAAAACATATCAACGCCAAAATGCATTGTACCAGTTGCCGTCGGTTAACAAAATAAAAGCCGAACAGGCATACTACAAATATAACGTGTTGGGTTTATTGTTTAAGTTGTACGCAATTATAGGTTTTATTTTGTTAATAGTGGCTATTACTTCAATAGTTAAAGGTTTTATTTTACAAAAAGCAATACAAAAATTGGTTTTTATTACTTTAATTATAGCCTTTATATTGCACACAATACCAATTGTTGTACGATGGTATATATTGGGTTATGTACCATTATCTAACGGTTACGAAACTATGGTTTTTATATCGTGGGCAACAATACTTATTGGGCTGATATTTTGCCGGCAATCGGTTTTAACAGCATCAGTATCGTTTATATTAGCATCGGTAACATTAATGGTTTCGAATTTAAGTTTTTTAGACCCCGAGTTGTCGAACCTTGTACCAGTATTAAAGTCGGGCTGGTTAACAATGCATGTTAGTGTTGTAACAGCCAGTTATAGTTTTTTTGGTTTTAGTGCATTAATAGGCATAATAAACCTTATTTTAATTACTGTTACAAATGCTAAAAACAAAACCAAGGTTATGGGTACAATAGTAAAACTAATGTCGATAAGCAATAATGCTTTAGTAATAGGTTTATTGTTTTTAACAGCCGGTGCTTTTTTAGGAGCTATTTGGGCAAACGAATCGTGGGGCAGGTATTGGGGTTGGGACCCTAAAGAGACATGGTCGGTAATAACCATAATAGTATACACATTAATAAGCCACTCGCGTTTTATACCTGCTTTTAAAACATTATATATACAAAATGTATTATCGATAGTAGGTTTTGCATCGGTACTTATGACTTTTTTTGGTGTAAACTATTTATTAAGCGGATTACATAGTTATGCCGGTGGTAATATATCGACCATGCCAATATTTGTATATTATATATTATTAGTTTTGTTTTTAATTTTGGTAATATCGTATTACAGCTATAAACGCAATTTTAGAAAAAATGAGTAAATGGCACTTTAAAAAATGCGTTTATTTTATGATAATTTGAGCTCACAAGGGTTATTTTTTGTTATAAAAGTAGGCTAATCAGGAAAATTTTGAATTATCGTTAATTCATTGTTAAGCAATTATTAATTAAGGGTTAATAATATTATTTTTGCCGGTACAGGGGAGAGATAATTTTATTAAAAAAAAAAAGAATGAAACATTCGTAATAAGGAAATTTATTACACACGAACCCCGATAAACCGGAGCAAGCAATCAGACAATTAAAATAATAAAAATAACAGATGAATAAACTAATGTTAAAATTTTTGCCGATAAGCTTTTTTATTTGTTTCAATTTAGCGGTACAAGCCCAAACAATAAAAATAAACGAGATACAAACAAGCAATACCAAAATTGCCGACGAAGATGGTGATACACCTGATTGGATAGAATTATATAATGCTGGTAATGAAAACGTAAACCTTTTGGGTTATTCAATTACAGACGATACGAATAATATTTCGCGATGGGTTTTCCCCGACATTTGGCTTTCGCCCCAAAGTACATTATTATTAATGGCAAGCGGTAAAGACCGTAAAATTACAAGCTTTTATAACACATTAATAAACCGCGGCGACGAGTGGTACTACGCTCCAGGTTCGGCGCAAATACCAACCGATTGGTATAACTGCCAATTTGATTATACTGGCTGGCAAAAAGGTAATAGTGGCTTTGGCTACGGCGATAACGACGATTCCACTGTTGTTGAAACCGGAATTGTTTCGGTTTTTACAATTAACGAGTTTAATATTACCGATATAACAAAAATAACAGAACTTATTTTGCATGTTGATTATGACGATGGTTTTGTTGCCTATATTAACGGGGTTGAAGTTGCCAGAGCCGGAATTGGTACCGCTGGCACACCGGTAGCTTATAGCGCTTTTGCAACCACATCAACTGAGCCACAAATGACACAAGGTTTGGCTCCATTTAAATATAATATCGGTAATATAAACAACATACTAAAAAATGGTAAAAATACCATTGCAGTACAGGTTCACAATTGTTCAACAACATCGTCCGATTTAACTCTTATTACTTATTTAACAGCAGGATTTGAATCGTCGGGCAGTAATTTTTTTACCCCCTACGAGCTAAACTTAAAAAGTAGCTTTTTACATACAAATTTTAGTATTAGCAGCGATGGCGAACCAATTATTTTGAGCGATGCATCGCAAAAAATTATTGACAAGGTTGACAGTATACAATTACCAGTAAACATATCGTACGGGCGCAAACCCGATGGTAGCGGAAACATGTTTTACTTTAACCAGCCAACACCAAACGCGTTAAACACAACTACAGGTTATTCGGGTTTTGCCCAAAACGACCTAACCTTTTTGCCCGCCCCTGGTATATTCAACTCGGCTGTTAATGTTACAATAACATCGGCAAGTGGCAATAATATTTACTATACAACCGATGGTAGCGACCCAAACGAACAGTCGGCAAAATATAGCGGGAGTATAGCAATATCAAAAGGCACAGTTATAAAAGCAGTTTCGTTTCCGTCAGGTTTGTTGCCAGCAACACCCGACGTAAAATCATATCTAATAATAAACCGACAAATTGATATGCCTGTAATGTCGTTAAGTACCGACCCTTACAACCTATGGAGCAAAGAGTATGGTATTTGTTACGATACAACCTCGAGTTCAACATCGGACGACGGTACTGTTAACTATTATAAAGATTGGGAACGCCCCATTTATTTCGAGTATTTTGACGAAACAGGCAAGAACCTTATAAACAGTCCGGCCGGGGTTAAAATGTTTGGGGCATATAGCCGTGCAAACAAACAAAAGTCGATGGCAATTCACGCGCGAAAAGAGTATGGAGCAAGTAAATTTAAATACAGTTTTTTTAAAACTAAAAATTTAGACAGCTTTAAATCATTTATTCTGCGCAACTCGGGAAACGATTGGAATGTTAGCGGCTTGCGCGATATTTTACACACAACACTATCAGAGGGCACTGGCCTCGATATACAGGCCGCACAGCCAGTTGTGGTTTTTTTAAACGGAAAATACTGGGGTATTTTAAATATTCGCGAAAAAATTAACGAAGACTATTTAGAGAACAACCATGGAGTTGATGCCGACAGCGTTGACATACTAGAAGGAAACGCATCGGTTAACGAAGGCAGTGCCGAGCATTACCAACAACTGCTTTCGATAATAAACAATTCGAACATGAATTTAGAGACAACTTACAATAATGTTAAAAACATGATGGATGTTGTTAATTTTGCTGAATATCAGATAGCTAAAATAACAACAT
>CAZJCR010000086.1:7901-14161 GCA_964544385.1 uncultured Bacteroidales bacterium | reverse complement strand
TGCTCAAAACTTCAATTTTCAAAACCTCGTCCTCACGCACAAAAGACTTGGTAAAATGGGAACGCCTGCCCGACTTAATTACCTACTCGGGGCAACAACGCAACGTAGTTTTGCACCCCGAATTTGTTAATGGTAAATATGCCCTTTATACACGCCCACAAGACGGTTTTATTGATACAGGATCGGGTGGTGGTATTGGTTTTGGCTTAACCGACAGCATGGTTAATGCAAAAGTTACCGACGAAATTATTATGGACCAAAAAACTTATCATACAATATACGAAGTAAAAAACGGGTTAGGGCCTGCACCTATTAAAACCGACAAAGGCTGGTTACACCTTGCACATGGCGTGCGAAACACGGCCGCAGGGTTAAGGTACGTACTTTATATGTTTATGACCGATTTACACGACATTACAAAAATAACACACAAACCCGCCGGTCATTTTATTGCACCACAAGGTTCCGAAAGGGTTGGCGATGTATCGAATGTGTGTTTCTCGAACGGCTGGATTGCCGATAACGATGGAAAAGTATTTATTTATTACGCATCGTCTGACACGCGCTTACATGTGGCTACCTCAACTATCGGCCAATTGGTCGATTACTGTATGAACACTCCCGAAGATAAGCTCCGCAGCTATACTTCAGTACAAAACATCTATAATATGGTGAGCAAAAACCTAAATACTCTTAAATAAATTAAATATGAAAAAAGCTACTCTTGTTATTGCTCTGTGTTTAATAATGCTTATTATTTTGCCTGCTTCGGTTTTTGCTCAAACTGGCAATATAAAAGGTAAAATTTACGACTCAGACAATTTACCACTTATCGGGGTTAACATTGTTGTTAAAGGGACTACATTAGGTACTGTATCCGACATTGATGGTAACTTTGTTATTAATAATGTACAATCTGGAACAGTTGAATTAGTTGCCAGTTTTATTGGTTATTTACTTGAAACAAAAACTGTTGAACTTGCATCAGGTCAAACCGCCGAAATATCGTTTTTACTAATTGAAGATATTGCCGAATTAAGCGAAGTTGTGGTTATTGGTTATGGTGTCCAAAAAAAATCGGACCTTACCAGTGCCGTGGCCTCAGTATCGGCCGAAGATTTACAAGATTCTAAGGCATCGAACGTACAGGAAGCTATGCAGGGCCGTACCGCCGGTGTTATGGTGCTTAGTAATACCGCTGCCCCGGGTGCAAATGTTAGTGTTGAAATACGTGGTATTAACTCAATAAACGGGACTTCACCATTATGGATTGTCGACGGTGTTGCAGCTGACCCTAAAACTGTTAACTCGGCCGACATTGAATCGATGGAAATATTAAAAGACGCTTCGTCGGCAGCAATTTATGGCGCGCAAGGTGCGGCCGGGGTTGTTTTAATAACAACAAAAAAAGGTACTAAAGGTAAAACACAGGTTAGTTTTAATGCCTGGGGCGGTATTAGTGAAATAACAAAATATCTTGATGTTGCCGACGCCCAGGAGTGTTACCGTATGAACCACGAGGTTGAGGTTTTAAAAAACCTTCCCTTACGTAAATATCTTACAACAATGCCCGATACTTTGGAAACTGTCAATTATCAAGACCAAATATTTAGAAAAGCATATACCCAAAACTACGACCTTAGCGTTACAGCCGGGACCGAAAAATCGAACTTTTATATGGGTATTGGATATACCGACCAGGAAGGGGTGTTGAAAAACACAGATTATGAAAAGCTTACAGCCCGCATGAATTCAGAACATAAAGCTAATAAATGGCTATCGGTAGGGGCAAATACACAATATACCCGTCAGGTTTATTCGGGCTTTGAAGAATGGGAACTCTTACACGAGTATAATTCACCAATTATTCAGGCTTTACAATACCACTCGTTTGTACCAATTTATGGTACAAAACAAACCGACTCGGAGTACGACGAAGGCTGGTCAAATACACCACTTGGCAACTTTATGAACCCTGTTGCAAATATAGCCCTTAAAAACCATAAGAATACTGATAACAACATGACAGGTTCGTTTTTTGTAAAACTACAACCAATAGAGGGGCTAACCCTTGAAAGCCGTGCTACAGGTAATGTGGTGTTAGCTCATTCGTATACTTTTAACCCGGTGTATAAAATAACCGCATCGTTATTAAACAATACAAGCAGTATTACACGTAACTCGAGCCGTTACACAAGTTGGCAGTTACAAAATATTGCTACATATAATAAAACATTGTTCGATTTTCATAACATTAGCTTAGTTGCCGGTTTTGAATCGGGGAAAAGTATGAGCGAGTGGGAGTCGGGGACACGCCGGAACCTTATTAACCAAAGCGAAGAGATGTGGTATTTTGACGCAGGTAAAGATAATGAGTCATCATCGCAGTTCCCAACAGGTAGTGCAGTAGAAAGTTCGGGTTATAGTTATCTTGGCCGTTTTAGTTACGATTACCGCGGAATGGTGTTGACCCAGGTTAATTTTAGACGCGACTATAGTTCTAAATTTGGCCCAAACAACCGTGTTGGTAATTTCCCGTCATTTTCGCTTGGGTTTAAGTTTACCGAACTCGATGTAGTAAAAAATACATTGCCATTTATGAACTTTGGTAAAATACGTTATGGATGGGGTAAAATTGGTAACAGCTCAATACCCGATTATATTTATTACTCAACTGTGGCATTCGAAGATACATATATGTACTCGTTCGACAACATTAACTCAACAGCCAGTGGTGCAGCACCAGATAAATATGTAAACCTTGATATTGCCTGGGAAGGTGTTGTTACAAGCAACCTTGGTGTCGATTTACAGTTTTTAAACAACAGGCTGTCGGTTACTGCCGATTATTTTGAACGCCATAACGAGGGCATGTTAATGTACACCCCTGTTGCATATTGGAGCGGTTGGGTAGTTCGCGATGCCGGACAGGAAGGCGAAGTTGGCAACCCCATGCGTAACGTTGGGCATTTGTCGAACAAAGGTATTGAGTTTATGGCAGGTTGGAAAGAGTCGAAAGGCAATTTTAAATACGGAGCCAATGCAAACTTTACATACCTGACAACAATAACCGGAGATATTACCCCCGACACATTGCTCGATGGAACTACAAAAGGGCTTGCAGGGTATTTAACACGTACTATCGAAGGACAGCCTATTGGCGAATATTACGGATATATATACGAAGGTATTTTTAGAAAAGCCGATTGCGACGAAAACGGCATGGTTATTAACCAGCCTTATACCGAGGTTGACGGGGTTAGAACCTACGCCCAACCTAATGCCAAAGCCGGTGATATGAAATTTAAAGATGTTAACGGCGACGGTGTTTTAAACAGTAAAGACGAGGTTGCAATTGGCAACCCTAACCCAAAATTTATGTTTGGCTTAAACCTTAATGGCGAGTATAACCTTGGTAAATACGGTTCGTTGGACATATCGGCGTTTTTTCAAGGAGTGGCAGGCAATAAAATATTTAATGCTACAAAGTTTTACCTGTTTAATCCCGATGGCGCATTTAACTGGAGCAGTGAGTATGTTAACGACCACTACTCGGTTTATCTCGAAGACCGCGAGGGTAAAGTAGCATCGGTTGATAACGATGGAGCTACATACCCAAGGTTAAACAGCAATGGCTTAACCTTCCGTTCAAGTTTTTATATTGAAGATGGTTCGTACTTAAGGCTTAAAAACCTTGAAATAGGTTATAATTTACCTAAAGATGTTACTAAACTTATCGATATTGAAAACATACGTATTTTTGTTGGCGGGCGTAACTTATTTATTTTAACAAAATATTCAGGATACTCTCCCGAAGTTGGCTCAACATCAATTTTAACACGTGGTTTAGATCAGGCTGCTTATCCACAGCCACGTATGTTTACTGCCGGTATTAATGTAACTTTTTAATCCATAAAATTTATAATAATGAAAACATCAAAACTATTAATAATTACTTTCGCGGTTTTTGCATTATTGTTTAGTGCTTGTAGCGACGATTTTTTGGATTTTAAACCAACAGCCCGCGAAACTACCGAGACATTTTATACATCGCTCGAAAATTTAGAATATACAGCAAATGCTGCTTATGGTATTTTAGCTACCCGCGACGTTTACGATACATATTATATTATTGGTTACCACAGCATTAGCGATGATAACGAAACCGGGGGCGAAAACATTAACGACTGGCCCGAGTTTCAGCGTATGGACCAACTTAACCACACCCCGCGCGAAGGCATGGTACACAATTACTGGGCATATAATTATAAAGGGTTAAGGTTTGTAAATACTTTTTTTACATATGTTGAAAAAGTAAGGGAATTAGAACTTGCAAAAGCTGACAATGATATTGAGAAAGCAACAATTAATGCCAAAGTTGAACAGCTTAAAGGCGAGATGTATTTTTTACGTGGGTTTTACCACTTTATGCTAATGCATGTTTATGGTGGGGTACCTGTTGTTAATGCTGAGATTAACCCCGACGACCTTACTAAACGCGACCGCGACGACGTTTCGACAGTAATAAACCAGATAAAAACCGACCTTAGTGCAGCAATACCTTTATTGCCTGTTAAAAGTAGTTTACCAGCCGACCAAATTGGACGTGCTACTAAAGGGGCAGCTCAGGCATTATTGGCAAAAACATATATTTACGAGGCATCGTATGCCAAAAAATATAGTGGTGACGAACGTTTTGGGGCTTGTGCTTTACGTTACGATTCGGCCCTTTATTATGCCGAGCAGGTAATGACATCGGGCGAATACGCTTTGCCGGGCGAAGATGGCGAAAGGTTCCCATCGTGGCGTGCACCACAGGGCGGGACTATAGGCGGTTACCGCTGGGTTTTTACTGTTGATGGCGATAACAGCCCCGAAGGTATTTGGGAAGTTCAAAATGTACAGGATAGCAAAAACTGGACACTTACTCGCGGTAACGAGCTATCGATATATACAACAATCAGGTTTTTAACCGATGGTTCGTCAATGGGTTGGAGCTTTAACTGCCCAAGTAAATACCTGCTCGATGCCTTTGGCAACAATGATGCACGCGAAACAGGACTTAGTTCGGCACCTTGCGATATGAGGCTCGACCCCCGTTTTCAAACTACAGTTGGAATGGAGGGCGACACTATACAAACAGCGAAAGGCTGGTTAGGTATGGATTTTGTTAACCTGCCAACAGGTACCATTGGCCGTAAATACGAAGTATCGGCCGACGAGTTTTGGACCCCACAGGTTACACATGGCAATGGCCCATTTAATATACGTTTATTACGCTTTGCCGATGTGGTACTTATAGCTGCTGAGGCCGCATTAGAATTAGGCGATGAGCCTAAAGCACTACAATATGTTAACCGCATCCGCACACGCGCGCGCAACTCGGGCGATACCGGTTACCCGCTCGATTTAACAGCTATTACTTTTGAAGACATTGTACACGAACGCAGGTTAGAGTTTGGTTGCGAACCACAACGCTATTTCGATTTAGTACGCTGGGGTTTAGCCGATAAATACCTTAATGGTATCGAGTTAGCCTCGATGGGCGAAGGGTTTAAAACACAATACGTTAGTGGTAAACACGAGTTTTTCCCCATACCCGAGGTTGAGCTCCAAATTACCGAAGGCGCGTTAACGCAATACCCTAAATGGTAGTTTAATATTTTATGCTATTTTTGTATAAGAGGTAGCATTTTGTATAATTTTTATTTTTATTTTTATTCACTTATTTATTAACTAAATTAAAAAGCTATGAGAAAAAGAATCATTACGCTTATTTTGGGCTTGTTAGTGATTGGGTTCACGCAGGCGCAAACGGTTATTTTTGACCCTGCCACATACTCGGGCACACTTAAACCAGGTATGACGGTTGTTGATGTTGAAGGTACAAAATACCTTCAGGTAATTGTTGATGGATGGAATTCTACAATTGATATTCCAGAAATTAAAGAGGTTTTAGGTACACATATGGCTGGTACTATTAAGTATTCGCAAGGCTCAAAAACTGTTGCCGATGCCTTAACATTAGCCAACATTGCTTCATCTGTTCAGGTAATGGATACTGTTCACAAAGTTCCTGCATCGTGGGATGCCACTCAAATGGTACCGTCAAGCACATCGATAGGTGGACGCCCTGCAGTTAACGATTTTACTTATTACAAATCGCTACTAACTGCCACAATGACTAATGTACACCAGGTACAATTCTTTGGTCAGGAAGATAAAAACTGGGGACCAACTGTTGGTGATACTTTATGGGT
>CAZJCR010000086.1:1795-7891 GCA_964544385.1 uncultured Bacteroidales bacterium | reverse complement strand
TCGACCCGGCTACTATTGATGCAAGTACTTTACCTGCAGGTTCGTCGATTGAAGAGGTTGACGGTGTTAAATACGCTAAGATTAAAGTTAGCAAATGGGATACATGGGTTAATTTCCCAGAGTTTGCAAATGCAGCAAACAACACTGTTAAGTTTAAAGCTAAATACGACAAAGGAAGTTCAGATTATGAATACTCGGCAATAAATATACATGTTAACGCGGGTGCCGACAGTAAAGTAATTTCGAGCATTAATGCACCAGCTACCGACGGTTTTATTGACATTGAAGCTAAAATTGCCGAAAACACTAAATTTAATTGTTTACAAGTAGCTGCTCAAATGAATGTTGATCCATGGGATGCTATTTCGGATGCTTATGTTTTAGTAGGTAAAATGACAGTTAGTTATGTTACTTTAGAGAAAGCTACACCTCCGGTAACCGGTGTTGTTAACTTTGCTACAGGCATTACAATTGACGACCAATACGACGATGCATTCGAAAAATCGACAGCATATAAAATTAACCGTATTGCATTAGGTACAGTTGCCGGTACTGCTGCTGCAGCCGGAGCCGAAGTTGCCGAAGACAATGGCGACAGCTATGGTATTTTTTACATGGTAGGCGACCTTAAAAACTTTTACCTGTATGCCGAAATTGAAGACAACGACCCAACACTTATTGGTAGTGGTACTGCTCCTTGGAACAACGATGGTCTTGAAATTTTTATGGACATTAACGACGGACGTTATTCGGGAGCTACTGCCGGTAAACGTGTTGAAGGTGTACAACACCAGTTACGTTTTAACTTAGGACTCGAAGGTCCTGCTTATGGTGGAAAAGGCTTGCCAAGTTTATTTGGAGATGCAAGTAGCGACACTACAGATTGCAACTTTAAATTTGTACCAGGTTCAGCTGGCTATACTGTTGAAATTGCCATACCATGGGCAGTTTTCTTCCGTACATCAACTAACACAAACATTGATGCAGTTGCTTTAGTTCCTACATTGAAAAAAGGACACGAAATAGCACTTGAGGTTTCGTTAATCGATGCTGAAGCAGTTGATACCCGTAAATCGATTCTTAACTGGTCAAATAATACAGGTGAAGACCAAGCTTACAAACGTAACGAGTTCTGGGGTCAGGTTAAACTTGGCGACGGTTTCCCTGTAGGTATTAACCAAAAACAAGCTATCGAATCGTTAAATGTTTATCCTAACCCAACAACAGGTGAATTAAACATTGAAATGGCCAATATAGCTAAAGTTGAAGTTTACAACTTGTTAGGTGCTAAAGTTGCACAATTTAACAACGTTGAAAATTCAGTTAACGTTTCTACTCTATCAATGGGTATGTATGTTGTTAAAGCTACAGCTCAAAACGGTAAAGTTGCCGTTGCTAAATTTAACAAAAAATAGTTTATAATTTTAAACCCGGCAGGTTTATCCTGCCGGGTTTATTTTTTCTTTTCGTTTAGCATTTTTCTGTCACTCTTTTTTTACTGTTATGTTTAAAAGCTCAAAATGGGTTTTACAGGTAATTTTTATCGTTTTTTTATTATATAGTTGTAACCATAAAACTACAGTAAATCAATTGTTTATAACCATTAATGATGGTAAATTTTACAAAAACAACCAGCAATATTACTTTATAGGTGCCAATTATTGGTATGGTGCCTTAATTGCTGCCGATACCACATGCGGTAACCGTATAAGGCTTGCCCGTGAACTCGATTTTATGAAAAGCAATGGTATCGATAATTTACGAATACTTGTTGGCGCCGAAGGCCCCGATAACCAACCCTTTAGGGTTACACCAACTTTAGTTGGACAAAACACAACACTTAACCAAACCTTGCTTACTGGCCTCGACTACCTTATTACCGAGCTTGGCAAACGACAAATGTATGCAGTTTTATATTTTACAAATAATTGGGAGTGGAGCGGTGGCTTTGCCCAATACTTAAACTGGAACGGGTATGGCGAGTATCCAAACCCTAATATCGATAAATACTCGTGGTGGGATTTTTTTCTTTACCAAAAACAGTTTTATAACTGTAAACCCTGTGTTAAACAGGTTAATAATTATATAACGCAAATAATTACCCGCACAAACTCAATAAGCGGTATTAAATATACAAACGAACCGGCAATAATGGCCTGGCAGCTCGCTAACGAGCCACGGCCTATGTTTACCGATAATTTTCAGTCGTATTACAATTGGGTTAAAAGTACATCGGAATTAATACGCCGGTACGACAAAAACCACCTTATTACTATCGGAAACGAGGGCCAAATGGGTTGTAACGATTCAATTAACTTTTTTACTAAAATTCACGATTTACCCAATATCGATTACTTAACAATACATATTTGGGTTAAAAACTGGCAATGGTATGATTATACCAACCCCCAAAGCACTTTTGAACCGGCAATTCAAAAAGCCGCTAATTACATCGATAACCACCTTGCTGTAGCAAAAAAACTAAACAAACCAATGGTTATCGAAGAGTTCGGAATTGCCCGCGACAACGAACTATACACTGCCGGCAGCCCGGTTACTTACCGCGATAAATATTTCGATTATATTTTTAATCGCGTTTATCAAAGCTCAAAAACCAAAAACAACATAGCAGGCTGCAACTTTTGGGTTTTTGGCGGCCTTTATCAACCTGTGGCAGGCAAAAAATTTTGGCAACCAGGCGACCCGTTTACTGGCGACCCGCCACAGGAACCACACGGCCTAAACTCGGTTTTTATGTCCGACACATCGACAATTGATTTAATAAAAAAATATAACAACTTAATTAACAAATAACTACACTTTACTAATGCAACAACAAATTAACAACCTTTGCGACGAGTTAAATGTTGAACTAAACCAAATACTTAGCTATTGGGTAAACAATACCGTTGACAACGAATTTGGTGGTTTTGTAGGCAGCATAGGTTATCCCGATTTAATTATAGCTAACGCGCCAAAAGGTTCGGTATTAAATGCCCGTATTTTATGGACATTCGCGGCAGCATACCGTGTTACCGGTATTCCGGTTTATGCCGAAATGGCTCACAGGGCATACAATTATTTTACCCAAAACTTTATCGACAGGCTAAATGGTGGAGTGTTTTGGGAGCTTAATTATTTGGGCGAACCACTTAACCCGCGTAAACAAATTTATGCCATTGCTTTTGGTATTTATGGTTTGGCCGAGTATTACCGCACATTTAAAATACAGGCAGCACTCGACCAGGCTATTGAACTTTATAAAGCAATTGAAAAATATAGTTTCGACAAAATCCATAATGGTTATATTGAAGCACTAACTCGCGATTGGAAAAGGTTAGACGATTACGCGCTTAGCCCAAAAGACCTTAACTGCAGCAAAACAATGAACACTCACCTGCACATACTCGAGGCTTATGCTACTTTGTACAGGGTTTGGAAATCAGATGAACTTAAAAAATCGCTGCAAAACCTTATCGAACTGTTTATCGATAAATTTATCGACCGTAAAACATCGAACCTTATTTTGTTTTTCGACGATTATTGGAATCCTCAATCTGCCGAAGTATCGTTTGGCCACGACATTGAATGTTCGTGGTTACTTTACGAGGCTGCCGAAGTGCTTGGTAATAATCATTTGTTGGTTAAAGCCGGAATTACTGCTTATAATATGGCAAAAGCCACATACCGCGGCTTTGATACCGACAATGGTTTATTTAACGAAATGTTTCCCGACAAGGAACACATTGATACCGATAAACACTGGTGGCCACAAGCCGAATCGATTGTTGGCTATTTTAATGCTTACCAAATTAGCGGCGATACAAGCTTTGCAAAAACAGCAATTAAAAGCTGGGAGTTTACTAAAAACTTTATAAAAGATAAACAGTATGGCGAATGGTTTTGGAAAGTTAACAAAAACCGTGAACCATATTTGACTGAACAAAAAGTTGGGTTTTGGAAATGCCCCTACCATAACAGCAGGGCTTGCATCGAAATTATTGAACGTACAAAACACATACAATTATTGTAAAATATTTAACCAATTGTAAAAAGTAAAATTTGAGAAAAATGCTTATCAAAATATATTATAAGCACTATACAATTTGATACTAACATTTATATAAAAATAAATTTAATTATGATGAAAATATTAAAGACATATTTTTTAGTTGCAGTTTTATTGTTATCGATTAACATAAAAGCCCAAAAATTCGAAGGTTTAGCTTTAACCCCGCCAATGGGATGGAACAGTTGGAACTATTTTGCCTGCAACGTGTCGGAGAAACTTATTATGGAAACTGCCGATGCTATGGTTGAAAGTGGTATGCGCGATGCCGGTTACGTTTACATTAATATTGACGATTGCTGGCATGGCAAACGCGACAGTTTAGGTTTTATACACCCCGACCCCGAACGTTTCCCGAACGGAATGAAAGCTTTAGCCGATTACATTCATAGCAAAGGCTTAAAACTTGGCATTTATAGCGATGCCGGCTGGCAAACATGTGGTAGCAGACCCGGAAGCCGTGGTTATGAATATCAAGACGCCATGAAATACGCCGAATGGGGGATTGACTACTTAAAATACGATTGGTGCAATACCGAAGGCCTTTGTGCCAAAGGAGCTTACCTTACAATGCGCGACGCTTTATTTGCTGCCGGAAGGCCTATTGTTTTTAGCATGTGCGAATGGGGAACTGCCGAACCCTGGAAATGGGGAGCCCCTGTTGCCCACTTGTGGCGCACTACCGGCGACATTTATAATTGCTACGATTGTGTTTACGACCATGGAACATGGAAATCGTTTGGGGTATTACAAATTATCGACATGCACAACAACGACACTTTACGCAAATTTGCCGGACCCGGACATTGGAACGACCCCGATATGATGGAGGTTGGAAACGGTATGTCGGTTAACGAGGACAGAGCACACTTTAGCATGTGGTGCATGCTTGCTGCGCCACTTATTACTGGTAACGATATTCGTATTATGAACAACGATACTAAACAAATTTTAACTAACAAATTGGCAATATCGGTTAATCAAGACTCGCTTGGAATACAAGCTTATAAACATGCTGTTGCCGATAGTATTGAAACCTGGGTTAAACCATTAAAAAACGGGGCTTTTGCATTATGCTACCTTAACCGCTCAAGCATTGCACGTAATTTTGATATTAACTGGGCAAGCACAAAATTCGACGATAAATTTACCGGAAGGGTAACAAACTTTGAATCGCAGGTTTATACAATTACTAATATTTGGGGCGAACAAAAAAAGAAACCCGACACAACAAAAAAAGCAACAAAAGCTGTTGTGCCCGGTCACGATGTTTTGTTTTTGATATTAACCCCCGATACTAAGTAGCTAAAACCCAAATTGAGCGATTCGCTAAATCGGGGTTATACCTAAGTAAAGCTTTTGTTCGCTTAGTTTCAACCGCTCAACTTAGGTAAAAAGTTTACTAACTGGAATAAAGCAATTTTAAAATTGTTTTGATATAGTTAACTGCAAATAGGGTTAATTAACAAAAACTTTATAAAAATTAAAACTAATTAGCGTGATAATAAAGCCATATATATTTATAATAGCAATAACAAGTTTATTATTAATGAATTCGTGTATCGATAAAAACAAGCAACAAGTAAAGCAACTTACTGTAATTGGCACACAGCTATGTACTGCCGATAGTGCCCCCGTAGTTTTGCGTGGCATGAGCTTTGGATGGCACAACTGGTGGCCAAGGTTTTATAATAAACAAACTGTTGAGTGGTTAAAAACCGACTGGGGCTGTAATGTTGTTAGGGCAGCTATGGGGGTTGAACCCGATACCGCCTATCTTACCGACCCCGAATGGTCCGTTGGACTTATTGAGCAGGTTATCGATGGAGCTATCGAAAACAACATTTACGTTATTATCGACTGGCATAGCCACAGTATTCAACTTGAACCTGCTAAAGCATTTTTTAAACAAATGGCCCTTAAATATGGAAAATATAATAACATAATTTACGAAATTTATAACGAGCCCGTTTACGACACATGGGATTCAATAAAAGAATATTCGCAACAGGTTATTGATGTAATAA
>CAZJCR010000086.1:0-1785 GCA_964544385.1 uncultured Bacteroidales bacterium | reverse complement strand
TCGATATAAATAATATTATTATTGTAGGATCCCCCCGATGGGACCAAGACATACACATTGTGGCCGACAATCCATTAGTTGGGTATAATAACATTATGTACGCGGTTCACTTTTATGCCGATACCCATAAACAATGGTTGCGCGACCGCTGCAATTATGCTTTGCAAAAAGGAATACCTATTTTCGTGTCCGAAAGTGCCGGTATGTTAGCATCGGGTAAAGGCGACATTAACAAGCAAGAGTGGCAAACATGGATTGACTATATGGAATCGAATAAAATAAGCTGGGTACTGTGGTCAATTGCCGATAAAAACGAAACATGCTCGGTTTTGTACCCTTCAGCATCGTCAACCGGGAACTGGAATGACACCGACTTAAAAGAATCGGGCATTATGAGCCGAAATTACATACGACATTACAATTTGGGTAAATAAAATAATAAAACTCATTATCATGATAAAACATATAAAAATTATAGCTGTATTAATTTTAATATCGATACAGTTGTTTAGTTCGCCGGTTAGTAAATACGGGCAACTACAGGTAATTGGGACAAAATTGTGCGACTCGGCCGAAAACCCTGTTGTGTTGCGTGGAATGAGCTTTGGCTGGCACAACTGGTGGCCACGGTTTTACCAACCCGAAACTGTAAAATGGCTTGCTAACGATTGGAAAGCCTCTGTTGTGCGCGCCGCTATGGGTGTCGATGCAACGAACAGCTACCTTAACGATTCGGCAAACAGCATTGCTACTATACGTAAAGTTATTGATGGTGCTATTGAAAACGGTTTATATGTTATTATCGACTGGCACAGCCATGCGCTTTATAACCAACAGGCAAAAGAGTTTTTTAAACTTATGGCCACCGAGTACGGGCATTATCCAAATATAATTTACGAAATTTTTAACGAACCTATGGACCAAACCTGGACCGAAGTTAAACAGTACTCAATTGAAATTATTAATGCAATACGCAATATTGACACCGACAATATAATATTAGTTGGTTCGCCATCGTGGTGCCAGGATTTGCACCTTGCTGCCGCCGACCCTATTGTTGGACAAACTAATATTATGTACACAATGCATTTTTATGCCGCAACTCACAAACAATGGCTGCGCGACCGTTGCGACAACGCCTTGGCAACAGGGCTGCCAATATTCGTTTCCGAATGTGCTTCAATGCTATCAACTGGCGACGGGGACCTTGACATTGAAGAATGGAATACTTATGTTAAATGGATGGAAAAAAACCAGATTAGCTGGTTAATGTGGTCAATTGCCGATAAAGACGAAAGTTGCTCGGTATTAAAAAAATCGGCCCTTAGCACTGGTAACTGGGCTACCACCGACCTTAAAGAGTGGGGTACAATTGCCCGCGGCGAGCTGCGTAAATTTAACGCAAGTTTTGAACCCGGCCGAATTTATAACGCTATGGCAAAGGCACGCCGTGGCGACGATATTATTATTGGGGTTATTGGTGGCTCAATTACTGCCGGTACTGCTGCATCGAGCGAGTCGAAACGCTGGGCTAACCAAATGGCCGACTGGTGGAAACAAAAGTTTACCGGCAGTAATGTTACTCTTATTAATGCAGGTTGGGGAGGTACTGGTTCCGATATTGGCGCGCACCGTGCTTACGACGATCTTTTATCGAAAAACCCCGACTTTATTGTTATCGAATTCTCGGTTAACGATACCGAGGGATCTTTAGCTACAAAAATGATGGAAGGTTTGGTTCAACAGGCTATTGTTTGCCAAAGTACCCCAGGTATTATGGTACTG
>CAZJCR010000085.1:0-14231 GCA_964544385.1 uncultured Bacteroidales bacterium | reverse complement strand
GGTATACAGGGGCGTGTATTTGTTCAGTTTGTTGTAAACCAAAAAGGCGAGGTTGAGCAGGTTAAAGTTGTTCGTGGTGTTGACCCTGCCTTAGACAAAGAGGCTATCCGCGTTATATCAACACTCCCAAAATGGAAACCCGGTTCGCAAAGGGGAAAACCTGTTAAAGTATCGTTTACAGTACCTATAAATTTCCAGCTAAACTAAAAGAATATTATATATACAAAAAACTGCTATCGATAAAAATTGATGGCAGTTTTTTTTTATCATTAAAATTATAGCAAAACCACTGCTTTTTGTTATTTTACAATTTAGTAAATAAGGCCATAACTTTAAACTTACTATTATGAATTTGCATGTTATCGATTGTGGAAACTTTATGGTTGATGGTGGTGCTATGTTTGGAGTTGTACCAAAAACAATGTGGCAAAAACAGTATAAAGCCAACCACCTGAATTTATGCAACATAAAAATGCGCAGCCTGCTCATTGAAACCGGTAGTCAACTTGTTTTAATTGATACAGGTGCAGGTAACAAACAAGATGCCCGTTTTTTTAAATACCAATATCTTAATGGCGACGGTGAACTGATAAAATCGTTAGAATTGGCAGGTTTTAAACCCGACGACATTACCGATGTAGTACATACACATTTGCATTACGACCATTGCGGAGGAACACTAAGTATTGATAAAAAAGGCACCATTGTGCCAACCTTTAAAAACGCAAATTTATGGGTAAGCAAAACACAATGGGACTGGGCCATAAACCCTAATCAACGCGAAGCATCGGCGTACCCTCCCGAAAATATTTTGCCAATGGCCAAAACCGGTAAACTAAAATTTGTTGATAACAACTGCAGTTTATTCGACAATATAGAGGTTAAACTTGTTAACGGCCATACCCGCGGGCAAATTATACCCATAATTAATTACTATGACAAAAAAATTATTTATTGTGCCGACTTAATGCCAACAATGGCAAATGTTAATATGTCGTACATATCGGCATACGACCTTTTTCAGCTCGATGTAATTGATGAGAAACTACAATTTTTGACAATAGCACTTGAAAACGATATGGTACTGTTTTTTGAACACGATATCGACATTGAATGTTGTAACCTGCACAAAACAGAAAAAGGAATATTGCCAAAAACAACTTTTACCTTACAACAATTTAAAAACAGCATTGAGCGAATAGCTCAATTTGGATTGTAGTTAGTTTTAAAACATAGTATTAAGTTGGTGTATAGGTTATTAGGCTATAATAGCTAAAGGTATTTATAAACAAATAAGCCTGATACCTGCCCAAATAACACTATTACCTTTAAATTGCATAGGTTAATGTTAATTTAAAAATTAAAACAAATTAGTTTAATTTGCACCATCGAACAATGTTCGGAAAGTTTAAATATTATCGATAAAAAAATAAAAATTATGCAGATAATTGAAGTTAAAACACCCCAAACATGCAGGCAGTTTATTGATTTTCCCAAAAAACTGTATTTAGGCGATAATAACTATACATGCCCTTTAGATATTGAAGTTGAAAACATATTTAACCCCGATAAAAACAGCTTGCTCCAAAAAGGCGGAGCTTGCCGGTGGATACTAAAAAACGATCAGAACGAGGTTATTGGGCGTATAGCTGCATTTTATAACATTATAAAAGCAAATGTTGGGCACAATAAACAACCAACAGGCGGAATAGGCTTTTTTGATTGTGTAAACAACCAAACTGCAGCAAATAAACTTTTTGATATTGCAAAAGCATGGTTAGCATCAAAAGGAATGCAGGCAATGGACGGCCCTGTTAATTTTGGCGAAAATTATGTTAATCAAGGCCTTTTAGTCGAGGGTTTTATGCACCAGGCATATGGTATGCCGTATAACTTCCCGTATTACAGGGCTTTGTTCGAAAACTATGGCTTTAAAACCTATTTCGAAATGTATAGCTACCATGTTGATTTAACAAAACCGTTTAGCGAACGACAAGAAAAATTTGCCCGATTTGTAATGCGTAAGCCCGAATACCGTTGGGACCACCTTAGGTTCGAAAACCAAACTAAATATATGCAAGATGCGGCCGATATTTATAACGCCGTGTGGAGCCATTTTCACGAAGACTACGTGCCGCTTACAGGGCGGTTTTTTGAAAAAGCATTTTTAGAGGCCAAAGCATTGATAAACCCCGAGTTTATTGTTTTTGCGTATGATGGCGACAAACCTATTGGAATGATAATATGCCTGCCCGACATTAACCAGGTACTTAAAAAAATAAAAAACGGAAAACTTACATTGCTTAATAAACTAAAAATAATTTACTATAAAAAAAACAGTATTACCCGTGCCCGCCAATTGCTGTCGGGGGTTATTCCCGAGTATCAAAAATCGGGCATAATAGGGCCGTTATTTTTAAATATGGCCGATGCTTTAAAAAAACATGGTATTACCGAGCTTGAAATGAGCTGGGTTGGCGATTATAACCACACGGTTAATAAAATGTATAAGCAAATGGACAATGCCTATAAGGCTAAAACCCATTTAACCATGCGATATTTATTTAACCAACAGGCACCGTTTGAGCGTTTTGAGAATAACGTTAAACAAACCGATGAATACTAATTGTACTTTATATAGAAATAACTGGTTATACCCAAATTGAGCTAATCGCTCAATCGATTTAGACTTTGTAAGCATTTCACTTTAATTGGTTTGTGAACTGCAACAAACTCTATATCGGGGTTATACCTAAGTAAAGCGTTTGTCCGCTGCGCTCCAACCGCTTAACTTAGGTTATAAAATAAGGGTACAGGTTTAACAACCTGCACAAAAATGTGTTGAATAAAAAATATTGGTTAAAAAAATGTTTTGATATTAAAAACATTAGCTTAATTTTGCAAGCCAATTATTTAAGGTAAAACTAATAAATATTATAACGATGAAAGTAGGAATACATCCTGAGAGTTATCGCCTTGTTGTGTTTAAAGATATGTCGAACGGTACAACAACTTTAACAAAAAGTTGCATCAACACAAAAGATACGATAGAGTTAGACGGGACTGAATATCCGTTGGTAAAAGTTGAAATTTCGAGTGCATCGCACCCATTTTTTACCGGTAAAATGAAACTTGTTGATACTGCAGGCCGCGTTGATAAATTCCGCAGCCGCTATGCAAAACACAACGAAAAAAACGAAAAGTAAAAATTTACTTTATCATAAAATAAAGCTACGCGGATCACGGGTAGCTTTTTTTTGCTTTATATTATCAATTTAACAAAATATTATGCAAAAAGAATTACTAAACCAGCCAAACAAAACTATTGTAAATGCAACAATAGTTACAATGAACAATAATTTTGATATTATTGAAAATGGTTTTATCGATATTGTTAACAACAAAATAGTTAACATTGGGCAGGGTTTACCAAATAACAATAATATTATTGATGTAAAAAACAGCTTAATAATACCTGGTTTAGTTAATACCCATACACATTTACCAATGACAATGTACCGCGGTTTTGCTAACGACCTGCCGCTTAATACATGGTTAAACAATTATATTTGGCCAGCCGAGGCAAAAAACAACAACCCAAAAAATATGGCGTGGGCAGCAAGGCTTGGTTTAGCCGAGATGATTTTTACAGGTACTACCACTTTTTCGGACATGTATTTTTTTACCGATACGGTTGCTAACGAAACTGTTAATGCCGGTTTACGCGGTATTATGGGCGAGAGTGTTATGGATATGGTAACTAATAATACCGATACCGCTGTTAATAAGGCCGAAATGTTTTTTGAAAAATGGCACGGCCACAACTTAATAACGCCGTCGCTAAATTTACACTCGGTTTATACTTGTTCGGCAAAAGTGTTACAAAATGCACTAAAACTGTTAAAAAAGTATCCTATGCCGGTAAATATTCATTTAAGCGAAACCGCGCACGAGGTTGAGTTAGTTAAAAAAAATAGCACTTTAACGCCTATCGAATATTTTTACGGTTTAGGTTTTTTCGATTATAAAATTATTGCTGCGCATTGCGTTTGGCCAACAACAGCCGAGCTAAAATTAATGCAAAATGCTAATTTTAGTGTTGCCCATTGCCCGGCCAGTAACCTTAAATTGGGCAGTGGTATTGCGCCAGTGCCACAAATGTTAAGTATGGGCATAAATGTAACTATTGGTACCGACGGCTGCGCCAGTAATAATAATTTAGACATGGTTGAAGAAACCCGGCTTGCAGCATTGTTGCACAAGGGCTTTGCTAATGACCCTACAGTTGTAACCGATAAACAGGCTTTGGCAATGGCCACTATTAACGGAGCTAAAGCATTGGGGCTTGAATCGCAAATTGGTTCGGTTGAGGTTGGCAAAAAAGCCGATTTGATAATTATTGATAAACAAAATACGTTTATGACACCGGTTTTCGATTATTACGCGGCAATTGTTTACTCAATGAACTCGGGTTGTATTAATACTGTAATTGTTGACGGAAAACCTGTTATGGTTAACAGGCAGTTGCAAACTATTGATATTAAAAGTACACTTGAATTGGCAAATATTAATAAACCTAAGCTTTAGATTGAGCGAATCGCTCAATTTGGGTAATACTCGTATTTGTACCTAATTACCTGGGCAGGTATTTCAAGTTCAATGTCCCAGTAAATATCTTCGATAATATAGCCATAGTTATTGTATTTAAAAGTGTTTCGTTTGGTAATGTTATTGGCAGTGTCGTAATAACATATTTCCTCAATAAGCCCTTTGCTGTTGTAATGTTTTATTTCAATATCGCGCAATATTCCATTTTTACTATAGTTTTTCGATGTAATAACAGTGTCGGTAACTAAAGGGTTAACTGGTTGTGGAAACGGGCTGTCGGTACCATCAATTTTAAAGCGGCCAATAACCTCGCCCTGGCTTCCGTAGCGTATTAGCTCGCGAACATATCCGTCGCGGTTAAAATAGTACTCTTGTATAAGTTGCCCGGGCAGTGTTGTGTCGAGCACTTCAAAGTCGGACGAGTATATTTTACATATTTTTACTATTTTTTGTTTTTTGTTGTGGGTTTTGCCAAAATTGTTACAATTATAAAGGCAAATTGCCAATGTTATTGTAATTATATACACAAATTTGTTAAACATAAATAGTTGTTTGTTTATAAAATAATAAATGCAATAAATATTTATCCGCGAATTAAGCTAATCGCTCAATCGGTTTAGACCCAAATTGAGCTAAAGGCTCAATCGATTTATATTTTGTAAGTATTTCATTGCACTTCGTTAGTGAAACACAACAAACTCTATATTGGGGCTAAACCTAAGTAATGCGTTTGTTTGCTTAGCTCCAATTGCTCAACTTAGGTTATAATAACACCAAATTTGTTTTAATGTTTTGGGTAATTAAAACCTTATTACAAATGTAACAAAGTTAGGGTTTGTGTCTAAAATTAGGTCGCCGCCCATTTTAAGCATAAGTTGTTTGCTAAGGCTTAGCCCAATTCCCGAGCCTTGTTCTTTTGTTGTAAAAAAAGGCACAAAAATTTGTTCGCGCAATTCGGCAGGTATTGCCGCCCCAGTGTTAGCTACCGATAAGCAGGTGTAATTGTTGTTTACCGACGATTTAATAATTATTGTGGGGTTTGTTGTTTGTTGTTGTTCGTTTATTGATTCGATAGCATTTTTAACTAAGTTGATAAATACTTGCGACAAAAAATTTTCGTCGACATTACAAATAATATTTTCGTCGATATGTTTTTGTATTAAAATGTTGTTATTTGGGTCAAACTCGCTGCAAATAAGCAGGTTATTATTTATAAACGATTCGAGTTTAATTTGTTTAAACTGTGGTTCGGGAAGTTTGGTAAATTTGCGATAGTTTTCGACAAAGGTCATTAGCCCCGAGCTGCGTTCTTCAATAACAGCAAGGCCTTTAACCGTATTATCGATAATTTTTTGTTCAACATTATGGGCTTGAAGGGTTGCCCCGTTTTTAACAAAGTACGATTGTATAACTTTTGACAGTGTTGTAATTGGTGTAATGTTGTTCATTATTTCGTGCGACAGTGTACGGGCAAGTTTTATCCAGGCGTCAACCTCGCGGTTGTCGAGTTCTTTTGTAATATCGCTTACAGCAACAAGCCGTATTGTTTGGTTTGTAGTGTAAATGCACGATATTTTAAAAAGCAGTTTTTGGGCTTTGTCGTTCTCAAAAATTACCGACGCGGTTTTACCGTTGTTGTTTTGCATAATAAAGCCGGGCAACGCGCTGTTTATCCGCGTAAGCGAGTTAATATGGTGATATGGTATTATGCCGGTTAGTTTTTCGGCGGCCGGGTTTGTAATTGTTATGCGGCCTTGTCCGTTAACCGAAAAAAGGCCAGTGGCCGACTGGTTTATTATTGACCGGTAGTATTGTTCCTGCGTGTTAATTTCAACTTTTGTTTGTTTAAAAAGTTCGTTAAGGCGGCTCATGCCCTCAAAAACTTCGTCAATAGCTTTGTTACCAGTTTGGGTGGGTATGCGCAGCGACGTGTCTTCGTTTTCGATGCCTAACAAAAAAAAGGCTATCCACTGGTTAATATTATTAAAATAGTAAATTGTATTAACAATAAATATTATGGCAACAAAAAAAGTAACTAATGAATATGCAATATTTTTTGTTACAAAATATAAGTATACTGTTAACCCCGAAGCTATAATAAGGCCAAGCAGGCGTATTATAATGCCGCGGTAAAAGTGGTGGAATTTCATTAATATTAAATATTATATTTTTTCATTTTATTATAAAGAGTTTGGCGTGTAATACCAAGGTTTTTGGCCACGTTGCTCATGTTACCTTTTTCTTTGTCGATATGTAAAAGTATCATGTTTTTTTCCATTTCGTCAATTGTTTGCGATTGTATTAAAGTGTTGGCAGGTTGCTCGGGTCGCAGTGTAAAGTCGGCAGGCATAATTGTATTTGTGTCGCAAAGTATAACGGCTTTTTCGACAGCGTGCTGTAGCTCTCGCACGTTGCCTGGCCATTGGTAGCGGTTTAGTTTGTCAATTGCGTTGTCGCTAAGCTTTAACAATGGTTTGTTGTATTTGCGGGCGTATCGTTCTAAATAAAACATTGCGAGCAGGTAAATATCGCCGGTACGTTGGCGCAGTGGTGGAATCTCGATATGGATTGTGTTTATGCGGTAAAGCAGGTCCTGCCTGAATTGGCCGTTGTTAACCATTTCGTCGAGGTTTTTGTTTGTAGCCGAAATAAGCCTAATGTCGACCGGGATAGGCATATTTGCACCTACCCGTGTAATTGTACGGTTTTGCAGTACTACCAGTAGTTTAGCCTGCATTGCTGCCGACAGGTTCCCAATTTCGTCGAGAAAAAGGCTGCCTTTGTTTGCTGTCTCGAATTTTCCGGCGCGGTTTTCTTTAGCATCGGTAAACGAGCCTTTAACATGGCCAAAAAGTTCGCTCTCGAACAGTGTTTCGCTAATTGAGCCCATGTCGATAGTTACCATAATTTCGTTACGCCGTTGCGATAACTGGTGAATTTGGCGTGCAACAAGTTCTTTGCCTGTGCCGTTTTCGCCGGTAATAAGAACATTGGCATCGGTGTTGGCAACTTTGCGTATAAGTTCCATAACTTTTTGCATGGCTGCCGATTGTCCAATTATTGATTGTGTGTTGGTGTTAAACTCGTTTTTTAGGTTTTTATTTTTTTCGCGCAGGTTTGCCGATTCGGTTTTCGTGCGGCGCATCTCAATTGATGTTGTTAGTGTGGCGATAAGTTTATTGTTGTCCCAGGGTTTTAGCACAAAGTCGAAAGCACCTTGTTTAACAGCTTTAACTGCCAGTTCAACATCGCCGTGGCCGGTTATCATAACAACACTAATGGCGGGGTCAATATCTTTAATACGTTGCAGCCAGTAAAGGCCCTCGTTGCCATTGTTTATCCCGGCTTTAAAATTCATGTCGAGCAAAACGGTGTCGATACTGTTTTGTTGTATAAACGATACAAGCGTGTTAGGGTTTTTGAGCGTGTAAATATCGCTAAACTCGTCTTGCAAAAGCATCTCTAATGCTGTGAGTACACTTTTATTGTCGTCAACAATCAGGATTTTACCTTTCATAGGTTTATTTTTATTATAGTATGACAGAATATCAATGATTAATTATGCTCGCGCGTGATAAATTCCCGCATCATAGATGTTTCATTATTGTTAAAATTTTAATAAAGCTAAGTAATATGTAAAAATTATCGACAAGGTTTGTAAAAATATTTGACACTTATTTTTATGAAAGTGAATATTAAGTAGCATAACTATCAGTAAATAAACCTATAGCGTATTTTGGCACAGCCATTGGATAATTATTGGCACTAAACAAATAATACGCTTATAAAATGATACAACAACTCCGAAAAACCACCCGTAAAAGTGCCAGTTATATAACCTTTGCACCTTTGGTGGTTTTTTTAATATTTTTAGCGGCTTTTATAATTGGTATTAGCAAAAAAGCCAACTGCCAGCAGGTTTGGGGGCTAAGCCAATGTATTGGCCATGCTGTTGAAAACAATATTGCTTTAAACCAAAAAGCTATTGATGTACAAAGCCAAAAAATTACCAATAACCAAGGCTGGTTAGGTTTGTTACCCGAGCTAAATGCCGGCTCGACAGTGAATTTTAATTTTGGACGTAATGTTGACCCCAACGACAACTCAATTACATTTGACCAAACCCTTAGCAATAGTTATTGGGTGCAGGCATCGGTAAATATTTTTAACGGGCTGGTGCAGGTAAATACAATAGCCTACAATAAATTTTTGCTCGAGGCCGAAAAACAAGGTTACCAGGTTAAAAAAAATGTGCTTATTAATAATGTTATAAATGCTTATTATACTGTTGTTTACACAAACGGGTTGCGCAATGTTGCTTACGAGCAATATGTTGTTTCGCAAAACCAGGCCAAAGCTGCAAAAGCTAAACATTTGGTTGGGAACCTGTCGCCGGTAACTGTACAAGAGCTTTTAAGCCAGCAGGCTGCCGATAAGCTTGAACTTACACGTGCTCAAAATAATTACGATAACGCGTTGCTTAACCTTAAACAAATACTGTGTATCGACAATAATAGCAGTTTTATTATCGATACATTATTGTTACAATATCAGGTTATCGACACGCTTACTCCTGCAAAGCCCGATGTAAATAAAATTGTTGGTACCATGCCCGATGTAAAACAACAAGAATATTTGTTAAACGCATCGCAAAAAAACCTTAATATTACCAAAGGCGGGGTTTTGCCGCGTATTTATGTTGGTGGTGGCTTTTATACCGGTTATTACGATGCCAACAGGCCCGACAGCGAAACTGTTGGCTTTAATAACCAGTTAAGCAACAATCAAAACCAGGTTATTGAAATGGGTGTGGTTATACCCATATTTAACAAAGGTGCGGTATATAGCAATTACAAACGCAAACAATTGGCGGTTAAGGCTCAACAGCTTGAGTTACAAAACTCAAAAGATGTTGTTTATGCCCAAATTATTAAAACAATGCAAGATGCACAATGTGCCGAGAACGAGCTTAAAGCATCGCATGAGTTGATGCTTTTTAGCGAGCTGTCGTTTAAACAAAACGAGCGTATGTTACAAAACGGACTTATTAGTACCACCGATTTTGATGCTGCAAAACAACGGTACTCGTTGGCTAAAGCTAATTATTTAAAAAACAGGCTGCTTTTTATTATGTATAACCAGTTGCTTACTTTTTACATAAATGGCAACTGGGAACATGTAGCTTATAATAATTAAATTTATTGTAAATAATATAAACATAAGTAAACTACTGATAATAAATTGACAAAATATTATGGATACAATTATTGAAAAGAAAAAAGGTTTAAAACCCAAACACGTTTATACTTCAATTGGGATAATAGTTTTATTATTGTTAATATATATGGCTTTTTTTCGCAAATCGGTTTCAACACTGCGGGTCGAGGCCGATAAAATAACAATAGGGCTGGTTGAAAAAGGCACTTTTCACGATTATATTACTGTTACAGGCAACGTTGAGCCTATTGCTACAATTTTTCTTGATGCCAGGGTTGGCGGCCGTGTTGACGAAAAAATTATTGAAGAGGGTGCCATGGTAAAACAAGGCGACATTATTTTGCGGCTTAGTAACCCCGACCTTACAATGAGCATACTTAACAGCGAAGCCGAATTAGCCGAAAAAGCCAACTACCTGCGCAATACACAAGTTACAATGGAGCAGGAGCGGCTTAACATTAAACGCGAGCTGCTTAACCTTGAGTTTGATATTAAACGCAAACAAAGGACTTACAACCAAAATAAAGCTTTATTTAACGATAATTTAATATCGAAAGAAGATTACTTAAAAGCCGAAGAGGATTATAATTATGCAAATCGGTCGTACGAGTTATATATTGAACGGCAAAGGCAAGATTCAATTTACCGGTCGATACAGGTAAACCAAATGGAGACAAGCCTGCGCAACATGGAGCGAAACCTTAAACTAATACACGAGCAACAAGGTAATTTAAATGTAAAAGCACCTGTTGACGGGCAGCTTACAATTTTAGATGTTGAGCTTGGGCAAAGTGTACCACAAGGTGGCAGGCTTGGACAAATACACGTGCTTACATCGTTTAAGGTAGTTGCCCGCATTGACGAACATTACATTGACAAAGTACGTGTTGGCCTTACAGCAATACTTGAGCGCCAAGGGCAAGAGTTTAAACTTAAAATACGCAAAGTATTGCCCGAAGTGCGCGAGGGACGTTTTGCCGTTGAACTGGTTTTTGATGGCGAAACCCCGCAAAACATGCGTACAGGGCAAACATATTATACCCGCCTGCAACTTGGCGACCCTAAAGAATCGCTATTATTACCACGCGGTAACTTTTTTCAGTCGACAGGCGGACAATGGGTTTTTGTAATTGATGCCGACGGTAAAACAGCTACAAGGCGTAATATTAAAATTGGCAGCCAAAACCCAAAATATTACGAACTGCTCGAGGGTATTGACCCCGGCGAACAAGTTATTATTAGCGGGTACGATACATTTGGCGATAACGAAAAACTTGTACTTAATTAGTTTATTTAATATTTTACTTAAATAAAACAAAAATGCTTATAAAATTATTTTTACGTAACCTTGTTAACCGCAAACGGAACAATATTTTTGGTATAGTTGGGCTTAGCATAGGTATAACTACTGCAATATTAACCGGTTGGTGGGTATTAACCGAGTTTAGTTTCGATAAATTTAACCGCGATTACAACAAAATTTACAGATTAGCAACGCAAGTTGAGCTTAATGGCGAGGTTATTAAAATAGGTGCCACCTTTGCACCGGTAATGGCCGATATAAAACAAGCCTTGCCCGAAATTGAAGATGCTGTAAGGTGCATAATTTTTCCCGATGTTAACGAGATAAAAATTGACGGAATTGTTAAGTATGTTGAGGGCGTATCGCTTGCCGACACTAATTTTTTTAGTTTTTTTGATTATAAATTTTTGTTGGGCAACTCTGCTACCTGTTTTAATAATCCGAATAATATTGTTGTAAGCCAAAACTTTGCCTTAAAGTATTTTGGGTCGACAAATATTATTGGTAAAACTATCGAAGTTTATGACATGCAATGGCAGGTTAGCGGTGTAATAAAAAATGTACCGCCAAACTCGCACATTAAGTTCGAGGCTATGTTATGCATACAGGGTTTCCCGTTTTGGGACAATAATAAATATGGACAAAACGATTCGTTTTTAACCTATTTAAAAATACACAATAGTACCAATATAAGTTTGTTAGAGAAGCAAATAACCGATATTACCTACGCTAAATTTTGGGGCAAATATAACACTGAAATAAAACATTTGTTACAGCCACTTGCCCAAATACATTTTGGTAAAGGTTACCGTTTCGACCCGGCTGTTACTGCCAATAAACAGGTTGTAATAATGGTTATGCTAATGGCATTAGCAATTTTAATTATAGCATGCGTTAATTTTACTAACCTTTTTATATCAACAGCATTGCTTAGGGCACGCTCAATTGGCATACGTAAAACAAATGGTGCCAGCCGGTTAAGTTTAATGCTTGGTTTTTTTGCCGAAACCACGGCCCATACTTTAATATCGTTAATAATAGGTTTAGCCTTTGCTGTTGCACTATTGCCGGTGTTTAACAACCTTGCAGGCACTAATATTTTTTTCGATTACTATGCGCCCCAGTTTTATTTGTTTTTATTGGCAGTAACAGTTTTTACCGTTGTATTATCGGGAACTTTCCCCGCCTTTTATATTACCCGCTTTAACCCGGTACAAACCCTTAAAGGCAAATTTAAAGGTAAAAACGTTTTAGCATTGCAAAAAAGCCTTGTTGTTATACAGTATGCTGCATCAATAATATTGTTGCTTAGCGTTTTAACAATTAAAAAGCAGATAAAACATTTTCAGCAAATGGATTTAGGCTTTAACATATCAAACATTATATATTTTAACATTACAAATAACATTGCCCACAATTCAACAGCATTTGCCAACGACATAAAATCATTCCCTAATGTTATCGATATTTGTTATAAAAACGGTGCCCCGCACGAGTGGCGACAAGGGCAGGCAGTTAGCTCGGCACAAACATCGTCGCAAGAGCATTTAATGGAGATTTGCCAAGTTGACAATAATTATTATAATATGTTAGATATTGGTATTATTGATGGCAATATTTTAAACAACAATAACGACTCGGTTAACTACGCGCTACTTAACCAAAAAGCATCAAAAATATTAGGTTTTACCGATGCAATTGGTCAACAAATTTTAATTGGAGGTAAAGCTTACACTGTTAAAGGGGTTGTGGCCGATATTAAAAACAAATCGTTACACAATTTGCCCGACCCCCAGGTTTATTTAAGCCTTGGTAAACCACAAGGCTGGCACACTATACTTGTAAAAACCGATGGTAACAATAAACAGGTTATCGATAAACTACAAAGCATTTGGGATAAATACTCGCCCGACGATTTATTTAATTACAGTTTTTTAGACCAAACATACCAGCAAATGTATGATAACGACATACGTATTGGTAAAATGATAACCATAGGCATGATAATAGCACTAATATTAACCACCTTAGGAATGTTTGCTTTAGTAAAGTTTACAATGCAACAACGTACCAAAGAGATAGCTGTGCGCAAAGTAAACGGGGCAACTGTGCATGGTTTGGTAATGTTTTTAAATGGCAGTTTTGTTAAATGGATAATTGTTGCCTATATTATTGGTTGCCCGGTAGCTTTTTTAATTATGAACCGCTGGTTGCAAGGCTTTGCTTACCGTATTAAATTATCGCCGGGGTTGTTTGTTTTAGGTGGTTTGCTAATTATATCGATAGCTTTGCTAACAGTAAGCTGGCAAACTTTAATGGCAGCAAACTCGAACCCGGTTAAAGCATTAAAAGACGAGTAAATACTAAAATTAATTTAAGAACTTAAATATATTATTATGATAAAGACAGAAAAACTTTCGAAAGTGTTCCGTACCGAAGAGGTTGAAACCCTGGCACTGAACAAAGCCGACATACATGTAAAAAAAGGCGAATTTGTAGCAATAATGGGACCGTCGGGGTGCGGTAAATCAACATTGCTTAATATTTTGGGGCTTTTAGACAACCCTACCGATGGAAGTTACATTTTTAACGGTATTGAGGTTGCTAAGCTTAAAGAGCGCGACCGCACAAAATTCCGTAAAGGTAATATTGGGTTTGTGTTCCAAAGTTTTAACCTTATTGATGAGCTTAACGTTTACGAGAACGTTGAACTGCCACTTATTTACCTTAACATGAAAGCGTCGGAACGGCGCCAAAAGGTTGAAGATGTGCTTAAACGAATGAAAATTGGCCACCGTGCAAAACATTTTCCACAACAATTGTCGGGCGGGCAGCAACAGCGCGTTGCAATTGCCAGGGCGGTTGTGGCAAGTCCTAAACTTATTTTGGCCGACGAACCTACAGGTAACCTCGATTCGAAAAACGGTATTGAGGTAATGAACCTTTTAAGCGAGCTTAACGCCGAGGGCGCAACTATTGTTATGGTTACCCACAGCGACCGCGACGCAGGTTACGCCCACCGTGTAATTAATTTGCTCGACGGGCAGGTTATTACCCAAACTATTAACAGTTCAAAACAACAGGTTGAGGCTAATGCACTTAA
>CAZJCR010000084.1:9542-14259 GCA_964544385.1 uncultured Bacteroidales bacterium | reverse complement strand
CGCGACCGCCACACTCCGGTTGCAGTTTCAACTATCGAACCTTACGTTATTTCCGAAAAATTAGGGGCACAAGAGTACCCCGAAATCTTAAAATCAACACCGTCGGTTTATGCCACCAAACAAGGTGGTGGTTTTGGCGACAGCCGCATTTACCTTCGTGGTTTCGACTCGAACAACATTGGTGTTTTAATTAATGGCGTTCCGGTAAACGACATGGAGAGCGGTAAAGTATACTGGAGCAACTGGGCCGGCCTTAGCGATGTTACCCAAAGCATGCAGGTTCAGCGCGGTTTAGGAGCTTCAAAAATGGCACTTTCGTCGGTGGGTGGTACAATTAACATTATTACAAAATCGACCGAGGTTGAACCTGGCGGTAGCATTTTTGGCGGAATTGGAAACGATGGCCTGGTATCGCAAAACTTTACATTATCAACTGGCCTTTTAGATAATGGCTGGGCTATTACGCTTTCGGGCGGACATAAATACGGCAATGGTTACATACAGGCAACTAATTTCGACGGTTACTCGTATTTTATCAATATCTCGAAAATTATTAACGACCAACACCGCTTGTCGTTTACCGCTTTTGGAGCACCTCAATGGCACAACCAGCGCAGTAACAAGCATACAATACAAACCTATCGCGACAATCCTGCCGGTATTAAGTACAACTCGGACTACGGATACCGCAACGGCGAAATTTATAACACCGGTTATGCCTACAACTACTATCATAAACCTCAAATATCGTTAAACCACTTTTGGAACATTAACGAGTCAACTATGCTTGCAACCACTGCATACGTTTCGAAATCGAATGGCGGTGGCCGTCGCACTTACGGCAGCAACTCGCAATGGTTAAGTGTTAATTATAATACAGGTTTCGATTACGAAGGCGTTACTAAGCGTACCCCCGAGGGTTTGCTCGATTACGACGCCGTTATTGCCGAAAATGCCGCATCTACAACCGGATCGAAATGTATTATTGCAAATGGCATTAACTCGCACGACTGGGCCGGGCTGCTTTCAACCATTACTTTTGATATGGCCGGGCTTAAATTGACAGGTGGTTTAGATGGCCGTTTTTACCGCGGGTACCACGCCTACGAAATTGAAGACCTTTTAGGCGGCAAATACTTTATTAACAACGCCAACAAAAACCGCCAGGCTAACACCCCCTTATATAAGGGCGATTACATTAACTACAACTATTTAGGCGAAGTACTTTGGGGCGGACTGTTTGGCCAGGCAGAGTACGTTGCCGATCAATACTCCGCTTTCATTTCGTTATCGGCTGCCAACAATAGTTACCGCCGTACCGACTATTTTACATACACCCCCGAAGAGGGTCAAACCAGCGAATGGGTAGGTTTTTGGACTGGCACACTTAAAGGTGGCGCAAATTATAATATCGACGCTAACAACAACATATTTATTAATGGCGGTTATATTACCCGTGCACCATATTTCCGTTACGCTTTTACAGGCTACACCAACGTGTTTAATGCCGATGCAAAAAACGAAAAAATAATGACTGGTGAGTTTGGGTATGGTTATCAAAGCACTGTTTTTAATGCAAAAGCTAATGTTTATTACACTATTTGGAAAGACAAAGGCCTTACCCAAACCTTTAGCGATGCTACAGCAAACATACCGGGAGTTAATGCGCGACACATGGGTATTGAAATGGAGGCAAACTATAAACCAACTCGTAAATTATCGGCAAAAGCAATGCTATCAATTGGCGACTGGCGATGGACCGACGATGTTAGTTTTGAACTTTACGACGAAAACCAGGCACTTATGGGCAAATATAACGCCTATATTGCCGACATACATGTAGGTAACAGTGCCCAAACAACCGCTTACCTTAATATCGATTACGAATTACTGCCTAAACTAAAAATGGGTATCGATTACACTTATTATGGCCGTAACTATTCCGATTTTGATGCCACCGCCCGCACAACTGAGGCAAGCCGTGGCGACGCATGGCAATTGCCCGATGCCCACCTTTTTGATATTAATGCAAAATATAACTTTAAAATTGGCAAACTCGATGCAACTGTTTATGGCAACATTAACAACCTGTTTAACACCGAATACATTGCCGATGCTACCGATGGTACTTTACACGACGAAACTACATCGATAGTTTGGTATGGCTTTGGGCGTACATGGACAACCGGTTTAAAAATTAAATTCTAATACTTAAGCACATGAAAAAAATATTAAAATATTTACCGTTATTAAGCCTCATGTTTTTTGCCTGTAACCCAATGGACGAGGTATACGACAAACTTGATGCAAACATTAAACCTTATCACGAAGATATTACTTACACTTTAATTGCCGACGACTACAGCTCGGCAAGTAAAGCAGCCCTTAAAATTGCCGAAAATAAAGATGACTCGGCTCAGGCAAAATCAATAGCATCGTCGCTGGCTTTTAACAGCCGTTTTGCTGCTGCCGATTTTGTACCGGCAATTGTTGCAAATAAATTCCCGGCTCTTAACCTTAATTCAACAGCTTTAGTTACCTATAATATTTACGACAAACAACAAAGTATTATTAATTACGAAAGCGCGCAAATTTATAAACTTGCTACCGACGATTATAAAGCCGTTGGCGGTGATGTCGAAAAAAACGGTTACTTTTTTCCGTTAGAGCCGGCCGAAAAATATATACCAACACTTTTAGCAGCTAAATACCCCGAAGCAACTGCAAATAGTTATGCTTTTGTAACTTATAACCTTTCCGATACCGACCCCGGCGGAAGCACTATTGTTATTAACGAAAAATTCGACGGCTACGAAAAATACGATACTATAAATAAAAATGGGTGGCAAAGCTATTCCGAAACTGGCTCGTATGCCTGGACAGCACGAATTTTTGACGAAAACCCTTACGCGCAGGCAAGTGCATATAATGCCGAAGGCGAAGAGGTTTTTTATCTTATTTCGCCTGCACTTGAATTGCCCGAAGGCTTGCAAAACTCGTTTTCGTTCGATATTAAAATAGGATACTTTACCCACGAGGGTCTTTCAATTTTAATATCAGATGAGTACAACGGCTCAAATTTTTCAGATGCTTACTGGGAGGATATTACCAGCAACTTTACAATACCTGTCGAACCAGCCGAAGGCTACAGCCCAGCCTTTATCGAGGCCGGCAAATTCGACCTTTCGAAATACTCGGGAACGGTATATATTGCTTTTAAATATACTGGTAATGGAGCATCAGATCCTGCTAAAACAACTACCTACCAAATTGATAATGTATTAGTTAAAGGTGTATCGACAAAAAAAGCGGCAAAAGCCGAATTATACACTATTTACAACGACTTGTACATGTTTAATGGTACAACTTGGGCTAAAGATAATAATACAGTTGTTCCCGACCCCGATGACTATTCTGCAATGGGTATAACTTCATTCTCATCGTCGGCATTGCCATCGTTTTACCTGCCAATTTTCCTTGGTTCAAATTTACCTTACGCCATCGATGGCACATCAAAAACTGTTATTTATTTATACAATAATAGTGTAACAGCCAATGAGTATGTGCGCCAAAACGGCACATGGAATTTAAGTGGCCCGGTATTCGAACGCACCGGCCAATTTGTTTATGTTGCCGACGGATGGGTTTTTGACCCTACTGTAAAATTTTCGCCCTCGGCAGCCGACATTCAGTTACTTGTTGACTATGTTTACTCAACTTATAGCCGCGATTACGGAAGCAATTATGGTAACGACGAGTTTTATTTTGGCGGTAGTGCCTATTATGTGAATTTTGATTTACGTATTAGCAATCGCACTAAATATAGTATACCTGGTTTCGAAAACCTCGAAACCGAAGCTGCTGTTGACCTTTCGTGGAACAGGGTTGAAGAAGGCCTTATTGTTCTGTTAGGTTTAAAATTCCCCGAAGCCGTAGCCGAAGTTAGTGGCTTACAAGTTTATTACTGGTTAACTTTTAATACATACGAAAACGACTTGTCGAAAAAAGTATATACAGGCATATTTAAATTTGTTGAAGGTACTGGTTTTGTACGCGATACCGAACGCGAAGACAAAGCTGTGGCCGATGGCGAACTAGAATTATCAGCTGTTAGCTGGAATAGATAATTTTTTTATAATTAAAAAGCCGCCTGATAAAAACACAGGCGGCTTTTTTTTTACAAAATAGGTATTAATAGTTAACTTTTTTGTTGTGCGTTTGTATATTTTTATGCCAACTACTATTAACAAAAAAATAATAATTATGCCGGCTTTAAACTGGACAAACAACTTAAGTGTAAAAATTGATTCGATTGATAATCAACACAAAAAACTTTTTGGTTTAATAAACGATTTTTACGATAGCATATCAAAACAATCGAACACCGAGCTTATTCTAAAGCTTGTTAAAGGTATGAGAGAATATACTGTTTTACATTTTACTAATGAAGAAAAGTATATGCAAAGCCTTAATTATACCGGTTATGCTGCGCATAAAAAAGAACACGATTCGTTTGTAGCAAAGGTTAATGAGCTTGAGAACAAGCTAAATGACGGAACAGTTATAGTTTCGTTCGAGATAACAAGTTTTATAAAAGACTGGATAAAAAACCATATTCAAAAAACCGACAAACAATACAGCGATTTTTTTATAAAAAACGGTATTGTTTAACCTAAGTTGAGTTGTTTTAACAAAGCAAACAAGTGCTTTACTTAGG
>CAZJCR010000084.1:0-9442 GCA_964544385.1 uncultured Bacteroidales bacterium | reverse complement strand
TTGTTTTAACAAAGCAAACAAGTGCTTTACTTAGGATTAACCCAAATTTAGAGTTTGTAGACTTTGACAAACGCAGTTCAGTAAAAGGTTTACAAAGTTTTTATAGTGAGTGTGAATCGCTCAATTTGAATTTAAATAAGTTTATTGTTTAAAATATATTGTAAATCATCGGGGGTATCAACCGCTAAACTTTCAACGTTTGTTATTGCAGTACGTATTTTATAGCCATTTTCTAACCACCGTAACTGTTCAAGCGATTCGGCCAGCTCTAACCGGCTTTGCCCTAATTTGGTTATTTTTAGCAAAGTATTTTTTGTATATCCGTACATGCCAATATGCAAATAAAAAGGGCCGTGTTGCATCAAGTTATCATTATTTGAAGCCCGTATGTAAGGAATTGGCTGACGACTAAAATAAAGGGCATTACCACCATTATCAACAACAACTTTAACACGGTTTGGGCTTAACAGGGTTTCAATATTATCGATAGGTTTTATTAACGTAGCGAGTTCAACAGTTTTATCGTTAAAAATATTGGCAAGTTGGCTTATTTGCCCGGGGTCAATAAATGGTTCGTCGCCTTGTATGTTAATAACAACATCAAAAATAATATTTTTTGCCTGTTGGTATAATTGTAAAGCCTCGGCACAGCGGTCGGTGCCGCTATTATGGTTTGGGTTTGTGAGCACAAACTCGCCGCCAAAACTTTTAACATTGTCGGCAATGCGCTGGTCGTCGGTGGCAACTACAACATGTTCAATGGTTTTTTTTGTTTGCATGTAAACACGCTGTATCATTGTTTTGCCGTGTATAATTGCCAGTGGTTTGCCCGGGAATCTGCTCGAACCGTAACGTGCCGGTATAATTGCTAATATGTTCATTTTTTTTTTGCGCAAATGTATAATAATGTTGTTATTTTTTTCGGCGTAAGCCCGATAAAAATTCAATGGTTTTACGCAGCCCGTCGGTAACAAGTAATATGTACAAAACAATACTGTATATCCATAAAACAATAATATTAAACCAGTACGTGTCAATTTTAACATTTCCAATTTGTTTCGACGGGGCATAAAAATGGGCGCGACCATTGTGGTAAACAGGTTCTTTGTAAATTGGGTTTATAAGTTGCACAAAATGGTTATCTTCTTCAATAATTTTGTTAACCTGTTGTTTATTAAGTACAAGTGTTGTTAAAAAGTCGTTATGGCTTTTTGTTTTTAGGTCAATAAGTTCCTGTCGCCCGCCAAGTTGTTTCGACAGTTGGTTAACGGTTTCGTCGATAAGTGAAATTGCGCGGTTTTGAATTTTTTGATGATAACGGTTCATTTTATCGAGCTGCGCCTGTAACCGTTTTACTGCCTCGCCGTTAAAACTTTGCAGGGTAAGGTTGTCAATTTCGGTAAAAGCAAGCTCGGGCATCAATAAATTAAGTTTAGCAACTTCGGTTTTTATAAGTTCAAAGTTTCGTTTTTTAATGTTTAAATCGGTACTAAAAACAACTCTCGACACTCGGTTATTAAGCTCGGGTATAAGATACGACGATATGTAATTCGATTCGCTGCGTTTTTTTTCGATGTAAAAAAAATGTTTTTGGTACTCGTTGTCACGAAATTGTTTTATTGCCATCGACTCGTATGCCCAACGCGAGAACATTAAATCGCCTAATACCGGCACAACCTCGTGGGTACTTATTGAGCGGTGAAGTTTGTCGAATTTTACCATTGTGCCGCTAAACAATAATTGTGGCACAACTAAAAATGGTATTAAAATATAAATTGTAATTACCGAGTTTAAAGCCGCCGAAATATTAAGCCCTATCATATTTGCGGCACAAGCTGCAGTAAATAAAACAAACCAGTGGGCTATTGTCATTCCGTTTATCTCCATTATAAGGTTGCCAATTATAATAAATGTGAGTGTTTGTATTGCCGATATTACAAACATAATTACAACTTTACTGTTAATGTAGCTTAGTTTACTAAGGTTAAGGAATTTCTCGCGTTTAAGCAATTGGCGGTCGCGAATAATTTCTTCGGCACTAACAGTTAGCCCTAAAAATATTGCCACAACAACAGCCATAAACAAATAAATTGGCACGTTTTCGTTAGCACTAAATACGTATTCAAAAGGGTTTTCGGTAGTCCCCTGTATATATTTGGTAAAAAACGCCAGTAAAAATGCAAGCAGCGGGGCTTCTAAAAAATTAA
Organism: uncultured Bacteroidales bacterium; assembly: GCA_964544385.1. Lineage (GTDB taxonomy): Bacteria > Bacteroidota > Bacteroidia > Bacteroidales > SZUA-534 > CAZJCR01. The sequence goes on along the minus strand of CAZJCR010000084.1, from coordinate 7,235 downwards.
TCAGCATGTATTGCCGGTTGCTTAATTTTGTTAAAATATTGCGGATACTAAAAATTCGCCATTGTTTAAATCCACCTGGTATGCTAAAGTCGTTTTTCGGAAACTCTTTTCGCCTTGTGTCGGGTTTTACCTGCTTTTCGATATTTTTTATATACATCTCAGACCACTCTTTTGGGGTAGTTTTGCGCTTACGGGTAACACGGCCGTATTCGTCAACTATTTTAGCCTCGAGTACTTGTAAAACCTGTTCGGGGTTTATATTTCCACAATGGTAACACTCGGCCTCGGTGGCGTTAACATGGTTGCTCATTGTTTTAAAATATATAACCGAATCGACAGGGTTTCCATAATAAACCAGATACCCGCCTTTGTCCATTATTAATAGTTTGTCGAACATTTTAAAAATGTCGGACGAAGGTTGGTGTATGTTAACAATTACAAGTTTGCCTTTTAGTGTTTGTTCTTTTAAAAGATCCATTACCATTTCCGAATCCATCGACGAAAGCCCTGAGGTTGGTTCGTCGACAAACAATACAAGTGGCTGCCTAATAAGCTCGAGCGCAATATTAAGCCGTTTTCGCTGCCCGCCACTAATTGTTTTGTTTAGCGTATTGCCTACAACCAGGCTGCTTGTGGCTTTTAAGTCAAGGTCTTCTAAAACTTTTATAACCGCCTGGTTTATTTGTTCATCGTCGTAATCTTTAAAACAAAGTTTTGCGCTGTAATAAAGGTTTTGGTATACAGTAAGTTCTTCAATAAGCAGGTCGTCTTGCGGAACAAATCCAATTACGCCTTCAAGGTGTTTGCGGTCTTTATAAATATCGAAACCATTTATTGTAACCGAACCTTGCTGGGGTTTTAGGCTGCCGTTAAGTACATTTAAAAGTGTCGATTTACCTACACCACTACCGCCCATAATGCCAACAAGTTTACCGCCCTGTTCGCAAAAATTAAACCTGTGTATACCGTTATCGCTGCCTTTAAACCTGAACTCAACATTATTAGCAGTAAAGTTAACTTGCTGCTCAACTCGCGATTCGATAAAGCTGGCTGCAATATCGCTATAATAAATTGAACCTATTTTTGGGTTACGTATTGCCGAGCCTTTGGGCAACATGTATGTTCGGCTAAGTAGTATCGAATGTCCGTTAAGGTACATATCTTCGTCGCCGGTATATCTAAAAGCGTACATGTTTATCGACGGGATAAACAACACTAAAAGCCTGCCATTTAACAAACTATACTTTTTATGTTTAAACCCTGGTAGCGGTGCCTCGTCGTGTTGGTCGATTAACAAAACATTGGCTTTGTATGGAATTTTTTCGAGCGACGGTTCGAGCGTAAAACTATGGGCGTTAAAGTATTCGTCTTCGGGAATGTTAAAAATATCCGAAACGGTTTTAACAAAATCGAGCTCTTTTTCGGTTATCTCTTCGCCAAAACTAATAAACTCGAGCAATTGTAAAACCACTAATATTTTTTGGTCTTGGTGCAGCTCTTCGTTTATTTTTTCGCAAATGCGTAAAACTTTAACCGAGTTCGACGATGTTCGCTTGCGCACACCGGCGCCGTCTTTATTGGCAATGTCGCCGTGGTGCATGGTTATGTACTCGTCGAATAAACTAAGGTACTCGTCAACAAGTGCTTTGCTTAGTTGTAGTTTTAAATACGATTCAACTATTGAACGCGACTGGTTGTTAACGCCGTCTTTATTAACATTAGCAATTATTGCAAAAAGTTGCATAAGTGCTTTTAATATCGATTCACTCATAATTTAGCCTGGTTAATTAAAAATCTAAAATTAACAAAAAATATATTCTGTTTGCTCATTATCAAATTTATAGTGCAATATTTTTTGTTATTAATTAACAACTAAGTTGAGCGAATAACTATATTTGGGTAATAAGTTTATAAGGCATTATGGTTTTTGTTTTATTATGTGTTTAAATTGTAACAATATTATATATTGTAAACTTACTTTTGGCAAATTTTTATGTAATGATAAATAAAGTAATTATTGGTTTAGGAAGTAACATGGGCAACCGTTTACTTATGTTAAACAATGCATGTTGTTTTATTGACGAAAAGATAGGTGCAGTTATTAAACGCTCGGGCATTTACAAAACACCCCCGTTAGGGTTTATTAGCGATACCGATTTTTACAACATGGTAATTATTGTTGAAACTAATAAGAGTTCTGGTTTTGTTATCGACACGCTGCTCGAGATTGAAAAAAACATGGGCCGTAGCCGTGTAGTAAAAGGGTATTCGTCGCGCCCAATTGATTTAGATATTTTGTTTTTTAACCAGCAAATAATAAAAACTAAAAAACTGGTTGTACCTCACCCCATGTTACATTTAAGGCGTTTTGTACTGCAACCGCTATGCGATATCGACAGCATGTTTTTGCACCCCGAACTAAATAAAACTGCCGGGCAGCTATTATCAAACTGCCCCGACAACTCTGATTGTATATTGGTACAAACTTAAATTTTTGTGCCAAAAGCTAAGTCGCCGGCATCGCCAAGGCCAGGTACAATGTACGATTTAACTGTAAGCTCCGAGTCAACAGCACCTGCCCATAAAGTTATGTTTTTATGCCCCAAATTTTTATTAACATAATCAATTCCCTCGCGACTGGCAATAACGCTTACAATATGAGTAAACAATGGCTCGCCTTTACCAAGTAATGCTTTATAGGCCAAAACCATCGACGAGCCTGTTGCAAGCATGGGGTCGATAAGTATTAAAACTTTTTTGCTAATATCGGGAGCCGAAATATGTTCGAAACTAATTTCAAAAGTTCCGTCTTTTTCGTATTTGCGATATGCCGAAATAAATGCGTTTTCGGCATGGTCGTAAAAATTTAAAAACCCTTGGTGCAAAGGCAACCCGGCACGCATTATACTGGCAATTACCGGCTGGCTTGCAAGTTTTGGGACACTGGCAATGCCAAGCGGTGTTGTAACCTCGGTTTTTACAAACTCGAGCCTCTTACTAATTTCATAGGCAAAAATTTCACCTATACGTTCTAAGTTTTTCCTAAAACGTAAACTGTCTTGTTGTATATCGCGGTCGCGTATTTCTAATACAAACTGGTTTAGTAATGAATTTTGGTCGCCTAATATTTGTAACATTTTGTTTTATTATTATTTATTGTTGCAAATGTGCAAAAAAATATGCAATTAAAGCAAACCATTGTCGGCAAAACTGTAGTAATTATTATCGGCTACTATTAAATGGTCTAAAAGTTTCATGTCTAATAGTTTCGCCGATTCTTTTACCTGGTCGGTAATATCAATATCCTGTTTGCTGGGGTTAATGTTTCCCGACGGGTGGTTATGTGCCAAAAATATGCCACTGGCTAATTTTTCGAGCGCAATTTTTAGTATTATTCTAATGTCAACTACAGTACCCGAAACCCCACCCATGCTTATTTTATGTTTATCAATATAATTGTTCGACCGGTTGGTAAATATCGCCCACATCTCTTCGTGCGGCAAGTCGGCCAATAGTGGCCCAATTATCTCAAAAACCATGTTGCTCGAGTTAAGTTTTACGCGCTCAATATCGGCTCCTTTACGCCGCCTGCCAAGCTCTAATGCGGCCATTATGGTTATTGCCTTTGCCTTGCCTATTCCACTTATTTTTGTAAAATCGGTTATATTTTTTTTGCCTAACAAGTGTAAATTATTTTGCGATTCGGCTAAAATTTGTTTTGCAAGGTCGACAGCCGAGTTGTTTTTTGTGCCTGTTGCCAATAAAATTGCTATTAACTCGGCATTGCTTAAAGCACTAATACCTTTGTCCATCATTTTTTCGCGGGGGCGGTCTTCAACTGCCCAATTTTTTATCCCGGTTAAACTGTACCCGCTCATGGTTAATATATTTTTGTATCAGTAATTTTTTTGTGATTAATGTATGCCAATTTGCTCTAAATAGCAAAAACTTTTTTTATACGTTTATTACAGGCTTATCAAAAAAAAATTTAATCATCAAAAAAATAGTATATCAACAAGTTGTGTTTACTATCAAATTAAATTTGAGTTTCTAACCCAAATTGAGCGATTCGCTCAATCAGCAAATAATTTTTTTATATCGTTTTTATAATTATGTTGTTTTATTACCTTAGCTTGATTTTTTAGTTATGAAACACCTATTTAATATGCTTACACAAACACGTATAAAAAATAATTTGGGTGTTCGCCCTATAAACCGGGGCAAGCTATTGGACCATGACTTTAGAATTATTTACTGATGAAACTATTTGTTACCATACAACTTTATTTACTTGTTTTGTTGGCAAACAGTGTGTCGGCACAATCAAAAGCCGACAGTTTACAAAACCTGTTGCTTAATACTTTAAACGACAGTACCTATGTTGATTTGCTTAACAAACTGTCGAAAGAGTACAGATACTCCGACCCCCAGCTTGCAATGAACTATGCCGTTAAAGCCGAAAAAGTATCGATAAACAGCAGCAATAACGAGGGTTTATCGTTGGCTTATCATAATATTGCTGCTATTTATGCCGACAAACAAAACAACGAACTTGCATTAAAATATAATTTTAAAAGTTTGCGTATTAGCGAGTCGGTTGGCGACAAAGTAGCAATGGCAAATTCATATGGGAACATTGGATTAATATATAACCGCCAAAATTTATATGAACTTGCGCTTGAGTTCCATAATAAAAGCCTAAAACTAAAGACCGAAATTGCCGATAGCATTGGTATGGCCTACGCAATTGGGAATATTGGCCTTGTATATAGCCAACAGGGAAAATACGATAAGGCGCTCATAAATTTTTACAACGCCCTTAGAATGAAAGAGGCTCAAAACGATAAGTACGGTATTGCCAACGCCCATGGCAACATTGGTATTGTTTATCTTAAAATTGGAGGCGTCGACCAAGCTAAAGTTAATCTCGAAAAATGCCTCGAAATTTTTGAAGAGCTTAATAATTTGAGCGGCATTGCCGAAGCTCTTTTATACCTTGGTGGTATTTACATGGAGCAAAACGATTACGATGCGGCATCTGAATCGTTTAACCGCTGCCTGAGTATTTATATTAATAAAGAAAATACTAAAGGCATGGCCGACGCCTACCTAAAACTTGGCCATTTATATTACAAACTTGGCAAGCCCCAACTTGCTCTCCAAAATTTTAAAAACAGCTACAATTTTTATATTAAAAACTCGAACAACCTTGGCATTGTAACATCATCAATTGAACTTGCACGTTATTACCTCGACCATGGCTCAACTGCCGAATCGTCGAAATACTTAAACAAGGCATATAAAATGGCTTGCGACAATGATTTTATTACCGAAAAAAACACCGTACTGCAACTAAAAGCAAGGTTAGCATATAAGAACGACGAGTTTGCTAAAGCTGCCGATTTTTTGTTATTAGCAAAAAATATATCAGACACCTTATTTAACCAAAAACTTATTAACGAGGTTGCTAAAGTTCAGATGCAATACGAGTACGACAAAAAAATAAAAGAACGCGAATTTGCCGAAACCCGCGCAAGGCTCGAGCAACAACTTAAAATGCAACACTTAAAAAACACCCGTACTTTTGCAATAATATTTATAGGATTATTAATAATTGTAATTATTGTTTTATTACGCGTTTCTGATGTTATTAAAAGTAAAAACAAGCTGCTGCTTGAACAAAAAAAACAAATATCGGAGCAAATGGCATCGCTTTACGAGCAGCAATCAAAACAAATAAAGGCTAATCAAACAAAAGACAAATTTATATCGATAATTGGACACGACCTGCGTAACCCAATTAACGCAATAAACGGTTTTGTAAATTTAATTACCGAGCAATCGACATCGGGCAATAGCGAGCTTTTAACAAAATATCTTAAAATGCTAAAAGAGGCAGGCAATAATGCCCAAAACCTGCTCGAAAACCTGCTCGAGTGGGCTCTAACCCAAAGTGGCGAACTAAAAGTAAAACTATCCGACGTTAAACTAAACAATATTTTACGCGGAAATGTACTGCTTATAAAAGAGCAGGCCGACCAAAAAGCAATTACATTAAATCTCCAGCTTACCGCCGACCCTGTTGTTTTTATCGATAAAAACATGATTAACACGGTTGTCCGTAATTTATTATCGAACGCGTTAAAATATACTAATGCAGGCGGTTTTATTACACTTAAAACCGAGGTGTTTTTAACTTATGTAACAATAACAATTACCGACACCGGCATTGGCATGTCGGCCCAACAACTTATCGACATTTTTAACCCTGCCATAATTAAAAAACGCCCCGACGGTTTAGCCACACCTGGATTAGGTTTAATGCTTTGTAAAGAATTTTTGGGCGAACACCAGCAAGAACTCTCTGTTAAAAGTGTATTAAACCAAGGCACATCGTTTTGGTTTAGTTTACCGTTATCAGAGAACAGGCCGGCATAAAAAAACGGCCAATGTAAATACATGGCCGTTAACTTACTAATTATAAAACTTTTACTTTTTATCGCTCTCTTTAGCCCAGCTATCTTTAAGGGTAACCGTACGGTTAAAAACAATTTTACCGGGTTTCGAGTCTTTATCAACACAAAAATAACCCTGGCGTTGGAACTGTACAGTATCTAAAACATTTAAGCCAACAACCGATGGTTCGGCCATGCAACTGTTTAGTACCGATAACGAGTTAGGGTTAAGGTGGTTTTTAAAATCATCGTCGCTGCCTGCAGGGTCCTCGTGGTTAAAAAGGCGGTCGTACAAACGAACTTCAACCGCAACGGCGTGTTTAACACTTACCCAATGTAAAGTACCCTTCACTTTACGCTTACTTGCATCTGACCCGCTACCACTGCGCGATTCGGGGTCGTATGTACAATGTATCTCGGTAATATTTCCGTTAGTGTCTTTAACAACGCTATCGCATTTAATAATATATGCCCCTTTTAACCTAACCTCACCGCCAATAGTAAGCCTGAAAAATTTTTTAGGCGCATCTTCCATAAAATCGGTACGTTCAATAAACAACTCGCGGCCAAAAGGCAGTTCACGCGTTCCGCGGCTTTCGTCTTCAGGGTTGTTTTCGGTAACAACAGTTTCATACTTATCAACCGGGTAATTATCGATAATTAGTTTAACAGGTTCCAACACAGCCATTAAACGGTCTGACGTTTTGTTAAGGTCTTCGCGTACACAAAACTCGAGCAGTCCAATGTCAATAATATTATCGCGCTTTGCAACGCCAATTT
>CAZJCR010000083.1:7761-14499 GCA_964544385.1 uncultured Bacteroidales bacterium | reverse complement strand
ATTTCGCGCGCCGGCGGTGGCGACGGATTTATCTATTTTTCGGGAATTAAGGTTTATTATAACTCAAAAAAAGGCCTTTTGCGAAAAGTTCAAAAAATTGAAATTAATAACACCGAAATTAACTACTCAAAAAAACAACCAACGCTTTACAGTATGGCCGCGAATACTTACCTGTTAAGTTTTATTGGACGAGTAAAAAAAATGAGCCATGGTTTAGTTAAAATTGTACCAAAAGATAAAAATGGTAACATAATTACAAATATTCAAAACCAAATTATTGACATTAACAAAAATAAACCTGGCTTACAAGAAGCCAAAGAATGGCTTGCTGTTATTGAGTTTATGAAAAGTTTCGATAAAAATAAAAACCAAATACCAGTTATACCATCAAATTACCTTAAACCCGACAACGCAATGGTTGACACCGCAAAATAGATTTGTACATTTGCAACATGCGAACAAACATTACAATATATACCGACGGTGCTGCAAGTGGTAACCCCGGGCCTGGTGGCTACGGTACAATACTTATTGCCGGGCCACACCGTAAAGAACTGGCCGAAGGCTTTAGACTCACAACTAACAACCGAATGGAACTTCTCGCGGTTATTAAAGGGCTCGAAGCTCTTAAAAACCCAAATAGTATGGTTACTATTTACTCCGATTCAAAGTATGTTATTGATGCAGTGCAAAAAGGCTGGCTTTTTGGCTGGGTTAAAAGTGATTTTAAAGGCAAAAAAAACGCCGACCTTTGGAAACGATTTTTGTTAATATACAAAAAACACAACGTTAAATTTATTTGGGTAAAAGGCCATGCAGGAAACCCCGAAAACGAAAAAGCCGACCAATTAGCCGTTAAAGCATCGCAACAGCCTAAATTACTTACCGATACACAATACGAGTTAGACAACTCATAAAATAAACTGACCAAAAAAAATATTACAGCTAAACAATTGTAGCCTTTTTTACGTAATATTTTCGTAACTTAATCAAAACATTTTGTAATGGACAGAGCTGATATTTTACAGTTTATTCAAAGGGTAAAAGAATCGAAAGCTACAGCAATCGACTTGTCGAACAAAGGCATTACCGAATTGCCCGACGAAATTTGTGATTTATTATGGGTAAAATCTATCGATTTAAGTTACAATAATTTAACTGAGCTGCCAGCAAAATTTAGCAACCTCGAAAACCTCGAAAAGCTTTATTTATTACGCAACAATATTTTAAAACTACCAAGCGGCTTTGGCAATTTATCAAAACTAAAAACACTCGACATTAGCTACAACCCTATAAGCCGCTTACCACGCGAGGTTGGCTTTATATATAATCTCGAGTTTTTAGATGCCAGTTATTGCGATTTAAAAATATTGCCATTAGAGCTTAATAATCTTTACTGTCTTAAACATCTTAACCTTGAAGAAAACCCGCTCGAGTTTCCTCCGCAAAAAGTTGTAAAACGGGGTTTATATGCAATTATGCACTTTTTAACAATTGAGCGTCGAAAAAAAGAGGCTTCGCGGGTTATGGTACAAATTTTTAACATGCCCGAAAAAATTCAGGGTTCGTTCCGCGAGTACATAAAATATTTTAGCCAAATGGTTTCGTCGGCAAACCAAAAGGAAGTAATTTTTGATACTAATTTTGTAAACCAGGACTTTTACCAGGAGATGGACCTTAACGCGAGTGTAGAAAGTTATTTATACGATGTTATCAGATATGTGCACGAAAAAGTGGAGCTTATAAAATCGGCTAATACCGAAACCGACCTTGAGGAACATTTTGTTAATCAAAAAATTAACGATATTAAAAGCCACTTAAACACTTTTAACCAATCGCTCGACGATAAAATAAACGAAATACGCCATATTAAACGCGAGCTTAAAAACCTTTACTCGTTTTTAGACGAGAACAATAAAACAAAAAAATAATGTAATTATTTTTTATCGCTTTTTTCGTCGGGTTCGGTTGTAATAACTATACGAGTCGATTTTGCTTTTTCAAAAATCTTTTTAACACTTTCACTAATCTCTTTAACATCGGGGTCGTTTGCAAAATCGGTTTCTAAAAACTGATTTTTAATCTCGTTTAATGTATGGCTAACCGAGTCGATAACCATATCGATAGTTAAATTGTCCCAGCTTACTATTTCGTTATTATGCGTCTTATTTTGGTTATTATATAACTCATCAACAGTTATTTCCTTTTTATTAGGCTCGGTATTTTGCGGGTTGTTTATTGCTGTATTGTCAAATTGCCGGGCATCATCACCACTCGATATATTAAAAACATACAAGCCATAAATTGTTTCGGGGTTTAAAAATATCGAGTCTTTTGAGTAATTGTAAACGCATTTTTCAATTACATAGCGTGCCTGTTCAGGTTCGGCATAAAATACGGTATCAAAAACAAGCTCGTTGTTGTGCATAATTTGTATTTTAACCTCTTTTTTCTCGTTTGCACAAGCTGTTAACGAGCTAAAAAGTGCCAAAACCAAAATAATAATATTCGTTTTCACGGTAAATTGTTTTAAAGTTTTGTAACTACAACTACATGTAAAATTACACAAGTATATTGATGAAAAAAAACAAAAAAAGTTGCCGCGTTAATCAAGTTTAAGCACAGCCAAAAATGCTTTTTGTGGTACTTCAACAGTTCCAATTTGCCTCATGCGTTTTTTACCCTCCTTTTGTTTTTCTAACAATTTGCGTTTACGTGTAATGTCGCCACCATAACATTTGGCAGTAACATCTTTACGCACAGCTTTAACAGTTTCGCGGGCAATAATTTTTGCACCAATGGCAGCCTGTATAGCTATATCAAATTGTTGGCGAGGAATAAGCTCGCGAAGTTTTGAACAAATTTTTCGTCCAAGTTCGTAAGCATTGCTGCTATGTATAAGTGCCGACAAGGCATCAACATTCTCGCCATTAAGTAAAATATCGAGCCTAACCATAGTAGCGCGCCTCATACCATTAAGGTAATAATCGAACGATGCATATCCTTTCGACACGCTTTTAAGTTTGTCGTAAAAGTCGAAAACTATCTCGCTCAAAGGCATATCAAATGTAACCTCAACACGGTTACCCGATGTGTATGTCTGACTTTTAAGTTCGCCGCGTTTATCGATACAAAGTGTCATTATTTGGCCAATATAATCGGCTTTTGTAATAATTTGCGCGTGTATATATGGTTCTTCAATGTATTCAATAAGGTTCTCTTTTGGTAATCCCGATGGGTTATGCACCTCAACTTTTTCGCCTTTTTTGGTATACACATTAAACGACACGTTGGGAACCGTTGTAATAACATCCATGTTAAATTCGCGGTCGAGCCGTTCTTGCACAATTTCCATGTGGAGTAAACCTAAAAAGCCGCACCTAAACCCAAAACCTAAAGCCGCCGACGATTCGGGTTCGAATGTAAGCGAAGCATCGTTAAGTTGAAGTTTCTCGAGCGATGCCCTAAGGTCCTCGTATTGGTCGGCATCAACAGGGTAAACTCCGGCAAATACCATTGGCTTAACCTCTTCGAAACCTGCAATAGCTTTGGCACACGGGTTTTTAACGTGAGTAATTGTATCGCCAACTTTTACCTCTTTCGATGTTTTTATACCTGAAATAATGTACCCAACATCGCCGGTTTCGAGCATATCGCGTGGCTCGGGGGTAAGCCTTAAAATGCCGAGTTCGTCAACATTGTATTCTTTTTTAGTGTTAAAAAACTTAACAAGGTCGCCTTTGTTAATGCGGCCATTGCGTATTTTAAAATACACAATAATACCCCTGAACGAGTTAAATACCGAATCGAAAATAAGGGCTTCGAGCGGAGCATCGGAATTTCCTTTAGGAGCGGGTATGCGGTTAACAATAGCCTCCAAAATTTCGGCCACACCTAATCCGGTTTTGCCGCTTGCCTCAATAATGTCGGCACGGTCGCACCCTATAAGGTCAACAATTTGGTCTTTAACCTCGTCGGGCATTGCCGCAGCCATGTCCATTTTATTAAGTACCGGTATTATCTCTAAGTTATTTTCGATAGCCAGGTAAAGGTTCGATATGGTTTGAGCCTGAATACCCTGTGTGGCATCAACAATTAGCAATACGCCCTCGCAGGCTGCAATAGAGCGCGAAACCTCGTACGAGAAATCGACATGCCCGGGGGTATCAATTAAATTGAGTTTGTATTTTTTGTTATTGTAATGATAATCGATTTGAATGGCGTGGCTTTTTATAGTTATGCCGCGCTCGCGCTCCAAATCCATATCATCGAGAACCTGGTCCTGAAACTCACGGTCGCTAACTGTTTTAGTTTCCATTAACAGCCTGTCGGCCAATGTGCTTTTACCGTGGTCGATATGTGCTATAATACAAAAATTGCGAATGTTATCCATCTATCAATAAATCAAGTATTTTGGCTGCAAATATAATCAAAGAATTGAGTATTTAACCATACGGTAAATACATTAGTAAAAATAATTTTTGCTCAAATTTTTAAAAAAAAAGCCTTGCTAAAAAATATTCTGCAAGGCTTTAAAATTATATTTATCGCGTATTAATTTTCTGTTTCAACTTCAACGGCCGGACTTTGAACTTTAGGTTCTGTTTTAATAATTTTCATTTCGTCAATTAAATTTTGTGCCCCGGCAAATTTGTCGATAATAAACAATACATATCGTATATCGACACTAATGGTTTTTTGGATTTCGTTTTCAAATGCTATGTCGCCGCTCATGGCCTCCCAGTTACCATCAAAAGCTATACCAATTAAATGGCCGTCGGCGTTCATAACCGGGCTTCCCGAGTTTCCGCCTGTAATATCGTTGTTCGATGTAAAACAAACGTTGAGTGTGCCGTTTTCGGCGGCATAAGGGCCAAAGTCTTTTTTGTTATAAAGTTCGATAAGTTTTTTAGGTGCATTAAATTCGCGTACATCGGGGTCGGCTTTTTCAATAACGCCATCGATAGTAGTAAAATAATTATAATGAACAGCGTCGGCAGGTTTATAGTCGCCAACTTTACCATATGTAAGCCTCATGGTGGAGTTTGCATCGGGGGCAAATTGTTTGTCGGGATACATCTCGAGCAAACCGGCCTGGAATAAGCGCATTCCTTCAATTCTTTCGTAATATGCCATTTCGGTTTTGTCGTTATAATCGCGTAAAAACTGAAGTATACTAATAGCGGCATTAAATGCCATATCTTTTTGCAGGGTTTTTAAATTTGGTTTTTCAACAAAATTATTGAACCGGGTTTGGTCGGCAAATAACGATTTTTTGAATAAATCGTCGACATACTTTTCGACATTACCTTTGTATTTTCCCATAACCTGAGTTTTAATATACTCGGGATAATATTGAGGTTTAACATCGTCGATAAACATTTTAATAAGAGCCACAGCTACTTTTTTATCGGTTTGCGGGTTATAATCTTTATAAAAATCGGCAGCGCGATTTTTTATCGATTTAATTTCGGCATTAATATCGGCAGTATCGGCTTTGCTAACAAGTAACCTGTTTAGTTTGCCAAGCTTTAGCGAATAGTTAAATATTTCGATTCCAATATATTGGCTTTCGATATAATAATTATACGCCCAGGTATCGTCTTTAAAATCGTTTATCGATTTTTCGATCATATGTAAAGCGTTACCATACTTATTTTTACGAGCCTCGTTTTGGTTTACCCAATTAGTAAAGTCGGCCTCGAGCTTTTGTTTTTTGTCGAGCACATTTAAACGTTTTAAACCTTTGTTTTGGCCAATTGAGTATTTCCAGTAGTTTGACGAGCGGGCAAATTTTGACGAGTATTGTATACGTACTTTGTCACTTTTGTCCATATCGCTCTCCCAAATACTTTGTTTTAGGCCACGCACTTTAATACGTACAGGGTTCGATATTTCGAGGGTTTCAATAAGTTCGAACGATGTCATGTAACGTTGGGTACTGCCTGGGTAACCCATAATAAAAGTAAAATCGTTGTTTTGATATCCGTTAAGCGATATTGGTAAAAAGTGTTTCGATTTATAAGGAATATTATTTTCGCTATATTCGGCAGGTTTGCCGTCGGGGCCAGTATAAATACGGAACATGCTAAAATCGCCGGTATGTCGTGGCCACATCCAGTTGTCGGTATCGGCACCGTATTTACCAATCGATTCGGGTGGTGCACCAACTAAGCGTATGTCGGCAAATGTTTCGTAAATAAACAGGTAGTAATAATTACCGTCAAACATGCCTTCAACAACTGCATCGTAATGTGTATCTTTTTTTGCTTTGTCCGATATTTCAGTAGCTACACTGTCAATTATCTGCATACGCTTAATAACATCGGCACCAGCTGGAACTGCTTGTAAAATTTGGTTAGTAACATCGGTAACACTAACAAGGAACGATGCTTTTTTGCCGGGGTTTGGTAACTCTTGGTCTTTGCTCATGGCCCAAAAGCCATTGGTAAGGTAATCGTGTTCAACTGAGCTGTGCGATTGAATTTCGTCGTAACCACAATGGTGGTTTGTAAGTAAAAGCCCCTCGGCCGACACAAGTTCGGCAGTACAGCTACCGTGGTCTAAAGCAACTATTGCATCTTTAATGCTCGAGTTGTTTATGTTGTAAATATCGTCGGCAGTTAAGCGGCAACCCATTTGTGTCATTGTTGCCATATTGTTATTTATTAACATTGGCAGCCACATTCCCTCGTCGGCTTTTACCTGTATGGCAAAAGCCATTAACATCCCGCTAAG
>CAZJCR010000083.1:0-7751 GCA_964544385.1 uncultured Bacteroidales bacterium | reverse complement strand
GAGAATAATAATTTTTTCATTGATAAAGTTTTTCAATAAATAAAACAAATAACTAATTTTAATTTATAAATAGTAGTGCTGTTAAGCAACTGTAGTAGTAACAAAAGTCGTGTAAATATACAAAAGGTTACATTATGGTTGCAAATTTAATATCAAAACTCAAAATTTACGTTTTTTTACCTAAATTAAACGGTTCGATTAAAGCGAACAAAAGCTTTAATAAGATATAACCCCGATTTAGAGTTTGTTGTTTTTCACTAACTAAGCTTAGTAAAATACTTACAAAAGCGAAATCGACTGAGCGAATAGTTTAATTTGGGTTTTTATCATAATTATTACAAATTAAAAAGTTTACAAAATTCGAATAATTTGTTTTTCAAATTATTCGAAACTTTTTGCCACATTTTTAATAATTAGTTTAAATATGCCAAAACCAAAAAAATTATATTTTGTTTACAATAAATAAATATGGGTTAAATGTTAAAATTAAAAGACTTTAAAGCTATCGGTAAATTACATATTATAATTTTATTGTTCACATTATTTAGTATAACTACTAATGCCCAAAGCAGGTTAATAGTTGGTGTTGTTACGCATCAAAATAACCAGCCGGTATGGGATGTTAAAGTTGCCACCTGCGACACAAACATATATGTTTACACCGATATTGCCGGTTTTTTTAAAATTGAGGTACCCAATAATTGCCATGAACTTGTATTAACAAAAAGTGGTTTTGCAAAACTCGAGGTTTTATTAAACGGCCGTACCGAAATTAATGTTAAAATGGAACTCGAAACAATTTACGAGCTATCGATTGAAGATTTGCTCCAAACCATTGTTACAACTGTTTCGCTTAAAAAACAACACATTACCGACGCCCCTGGCATTATTAGCATTATTACCGGCGACGAACTTAAACAAATGGGTATACGAACATTGCGCGAGGCTTTGTTGCTTATACCGGGGTTTATGCCTTTACAAAACGACGATGAACAAATTTTGGCAGTACGTGGCATTTTTGCCACTACTAATCAAAAAATACTTGTCTTACGCGATGGCAGCCCGCTTAACGAAGGGAACCTTGATATTCCGCAAACTGAGTATTCGTTATCGGTTAAAAATATTCAAAAAATTGAAATTATACGTGGCTCGGGAGCTAGTATTTATGGCAATAGTGCATTTGCCGCCGTTGTTAATATTATTACCGGCGACACCCCCGGTTCGGAAATTAGCGCGGCAGTGGGAAATTACGGGCAGGTTGATATTAACACAATATCGGTAATTAAACACAATAGCGGGTTGTTTAAGGTTTGGGCACGGTATGCAAATGCAAACGGGCAACCTTTTAACGTAACTGTTAATAATAGCCAAAACAAGGGTATTTACAAAACATTTAATTATCAGCACAATTACGATATTGGCTTTAAATATAATATTGGCAAAGTAACTGCGTCGGTGTCGAAACGCAAACATACTTATTATACATTTTGGGACGCCAACGGAAATTATGTAAACACCGACAGTTTGTTAAAAAAACCTCGTTTGTTGCAAAATTCAATTGACTTATCGGTTAATTACGAACCCGAAATAAACGATAATTTAAGCTTGCATTTTACACATTATACCAACTATTGCCAGTTAAACAATTTGCGGCATATGCCAGCAACACTTACCGGTTACGAACATGGCAAAGGACTGCAATGGAGCGAGTGGAACGTATTAAAAAGTGCCCTTAATTATTATGCCACATATACTTACTCACCAAACGGGCAACTTTTGGCCGGGGTAACAGCCGAAAACCGGTCGTACTTAGAATCGTGGGTAGTTAACAATATTAACAACGCCAACACTTTAGAGTTTTTAAACACTCCATTTTTTCCGGTTGGTTACGAATACCGTTTAGCAGCCTACGCGCAATTTCAGCAAAATATTAATAATTGGTTTAAAATTGATTTAGGCACACGTTTCGATTATGCTTTGCATTTTAAATCGTCGGTAAACCCGCGCGCTGCATTAATAGCAACCCCCATAAAACCATTAACAATAAAAATTATGTACACCGAGGCTTTTCAAGCTCCAGGCTACTCGTACCGTACATCGAACGCGGCTTTCTCGGGCAGCGTTACCAATTTACAACCCGAAAAAATACGGACATTACAATACTCGGTTAGGTACTCGCTTTATCAAAAAACATTTATTGAGGTTACCGCTTTTAATAACCACATTAGTAACCTTATAACCCGTACTGTAAATAATTATTACGAAAATTTTTCGCGGTATGCAACCTATGGTTTCGAAACCGAGATACAACACACAACCAATGATTACCGTTTTTTTATAAACCATACATTTTTACGCCCCGACATAAACCACTCCGACTCACTTTTTATTTCCCGTAATATCAGCAATAAAGCATTTAAAAATTTTCCGCAAAACAACATAAATGCAGGTGGGGTTTACAACATAAAAAACAAGCTCGACATTGCCGTAAATGCACAGTGGGCATCAAAATTCGAAGCATCGAATAATTTTAAAATAAACAACCGGCTTATAATTAACACAACATTAACAACTAAAAATTTAATTAAAAACACTGCAATGTCAATAAGCGTTTACAACCTTACAAATACTAAGTATTACCTTGGCGACCCGTCAGTTATGCCATTATTACAACCAGGCTCCTGGTTTTTGGCAACAATAAGCTATAGTTTTAAACCTGCCGAAAATTAAACCATATTGTAACTTTTGCTAAAAAATACATACAAAAGCTTTTTAAAACCAACCCGGCAACATAAAAAAGAATATTTTTTTGCTTAAATTACAATTGTTAAACTAATAATAAAATAGTGAAAAGGTACCTGCTTATATTGGCATTAATTATCAGTAATTTTTTTGTATACCCGCAATATACCGAACCCGGTATAAAGGCAACTCTTATTTATTACTTTGGCGATTATGTTACCTGGCCAAACCACAACAATTTTAATAGTTTTACTATTGCTGCTATTACCAACAACAACCAAATTATTACCGAACTAAATATAATTGCAAAAACAAAAAGTATTAAAAACAAACCTATTGTTATTAAACAAATTAACACTAACCAAATTGACTCAACAATACAAATACTTTATATTGACGAAAACTACAATGACCAGTTATCGCAAATTTACAAACAACTAAACAACCTTAATATTTTATTAGTTACCGATAACGCCACAAACAGGCTTTACACAATGATAAATTTTATTAAGCGCGAAAACGACACTAAAGTAACTTACGAAACAAATAAGCAAAATATTACAAATAAAGGTTTTACATATAGGAACGAACTACTCATTTATGGAGGCTCAATGATTGACGTTAAAGAACTTGTTAGCGAAAGCGAAGAAAAACTGGCATTACTAACAGCCCAACTCGATACCATTAACAAAAAATTAGACCAAACTGAGCTAAGCCTTACAAATAAAAATACCGAAATACAAAAATTACAACAGCAAATTGAAATTTACAACAGCAACCTTTTACTACGCGAAAAAGAATTAAACAATTTACTGGCCGACATTAACGAAAAACAAAAAGTACTAACCGAAAAAACGCATCAAATTAACCAACAACAAAAACAATATAAACACGTGATTGCCGATATTAAGTCGCGCGAAATTGAATTAGTTGGAGCCAAAGCTCAAATGGCCGATGTGTCGCAAAAACTAAACAATGCATACCGCGACCTTGAACAAACACAAACAAAAATTAACAAACAAACCAATATACTTAAACAACAGTCGGATAAAATTAAACGCCAAAACCGCCAAATAACAGGCTTTGCAGCATCGATAATAATATTTATTGTACTGGCCGCCAGCATTTACCGACTTTACCGTATTAAAAACGACGTTAACAAGGCTCTCGAAAAAAAGGTTGAAGAGCGCACAGCACTTTTAAACCAAAGCCGCCTGCACTACCAAAACCTTTTCGAAAACACCCCGGCATCGGTTTGGGAACTCGACCTGTGGCAGGCTAAAATTTTTATCGACAGCCTTAATGCAAAAACCGAAAAACAACTTATCGATAGTTTTGACCAACCCGCTAACTTTAACAAATTTGTTAGCCTTATAAAAGTTATTAGCATTAATAACGAAGCTGTTATTATGTTTGGAGCAGAATCGAAAGAACAGCTTATTAACTACTATTTAAAAAACCTTTTAAACAAAAATTTTAAACCCGAAATACTCGAAACAATTATAAATTTATGGAAAAACCAAACAAGGTTCGAATACGAAACCACCCGAACAGCAGTTAACGGCAACCCGGTTAACCTTATAACACGTTGCATAGCAATGCCAAACACAACAAATTTATACTCGCGGGTTTTATATACAATGACCGACATTACAAAACTTAAAGAATTTGAAACCGAAATAAAAAAACACCGCGACCACCTTGAACAACTTGTTGACGAACGCTCGGGCGAAATTTTAAACCTTAATACCGAACTTTTAGCTACTAACGAAGAATTGCGCAGCACAAACGAAAACCTTGAACAAAACAAAAACGAACTCGAAAAAACGCTCGAAACACTTAAACACACCCAAAACCAACTTATACAAAGCGAAAAATTGGCATCAATTGGTATGCTTACTGCAGGCATTGCCCACGAAATTAACAACCCTGTAAACTTTATTAGCGCAGGCGCACAAGGCCTGCAATCGCTAATCGAAAACCTAAAACAAAATATTGGCCAACAAAACAACGAAACCAAACAAACAATTGAACTATTTAGCAAAATTGTTAACGACATTATTATTGGCGTTAACCGCACAACAAATATAATTAACAGCATGCGCCGCTATGTTTACAACGAAAAACCGGTACTTAAAAAAGCAAATATTACCGAGAGCATTGACAACGCGCTTGAACTATTGTACAATAAATACAAACACAACATTACTATTGCAAAAAATTACAACCCCATACCAAATATCGACTGTTATATTACCGAAATTGACCAAATATTCCTCAACATTTTGTCGAACGCTATTGACGCAATTACCGGCAAAGGCACTATTTTTATAACTGTTAGCGCAAATAATAATTACGTTACAGCCACAATAACTGACACCGGAAGCGGGATGGACGAAAAAACTAAAAATAAACTTTTTAGCCCTTTTTTTACAACCAAAAACGTTGGAAAAGGCACCGGATTAGGACTATACATAGTTTACGGCTACATACAACACCACAACGCAACAATTAATATCGAATCGGAAATAGACAAAGGCACTACAGTAAAAATTGAACTCCCACTGTTACAAAATATCTAAACCAATGCAGCTTTGCTAATAAGTTCAAGTAAATTTTGCCTAATCCATGGTTTAGTTACAAAACCGTAAAGCAAATTTTTATCGCCAGGTTGCAATATATCACTTTCGTGATACCCACTTATTATTAAACAATTTTTACCGGGATACATTTTTTTTACCTCGCGTATAAATTCAATACCGTTCATAACTGGCATTTTGTAGTCCGACACAACAACATCAACCATTTGTTGTTCAAGCATTCGTAAACCATCGTTTGGGTTCGACGATATTAAAACATTAAAAGCCGCCTTAAAATTAATCCTGAAAAGTTCAAGATTAATAATCTCATCGTCGACATATAATATTGTCTTTTTATCGTTTGTTTCCATAATTTTATCGATGCCCAAATATATAAAAATAATACAATTTATAACCCTGTTTTTACTATTTGCACTTATAGTTTAACTTACTGACAAAACATTTTTTTACTTTTGACGCAAATACTTTAATAATAAAACCATATAATTTTGAAAATCGGTAATATTGATTTAGGCTCGCAACCAGTGTTTTTTGCCCCTATGGAAGATGTTAGCGACCCATCGTTCAGACGGTTATGCAAAGAGTACGGAGCTGATATGATGTACTCTGAATTTATATCGAGCGACGGACTTATACGCGATGCTGGTACAAGTGTACGTAAACTCGACATTAGCGATAACGAACGACCTGTTGGCATACAAATTTACGGCAAAAACCCCGATGCAATGGTTGAGGCCGCCATAAGGGTACAAAACGCCAAACCCGATGTTATTGACCTTAACTTTGGCTGCCCTGTTAAGCGGGTAGCCGGTAAAGGCGCAGGTGCAGGTTTACTGCAAAACATACCACTTATGGTTCAAATTACACAACAGGTAGCCAAAGCTGTTGCAATACCTGTTACTGTTAAAACCCGCCTTGGCTGGGACGACAATAACAAACCTATTGCAACCCTTGCCGAACAACTACAAGATGCAGGTGCACAGGCAATTACCATACATGGCCGTACACGCGCCCAAATGTACCGCGGTATGGCCGACTGGTCGTTAATTGGCCTTACTAAACAAAACCCGAGGCTTAAAATTCCGGTTATTGGCAATGGCGACATTACATGCCCTGTTATTGCCAAACAAATGTTCGATAACTATGGTGTTGATGCAATTATGGTTGGGCGGGCTGCCATTGGCAAACCCTGGATTTTTCGCGATATTAAGCATTACCTTGTTACCAGCGAATTATTGCCGCAATTAACTGTTTTACAAAAAGTTGAACTTGCTAAACGCCATTTAAGTTACTCGCTCGAACGTAAAGGCGATAAAACAGGTATTTTTGAGATGCGCCAGCATTTTTCGAATTATTTTAAATCGTTGCCCGATTTTAAAAGCACAAGGCTCAGGCTTGTTACCGAAACAAACCCCGACGAAATATTAAAAATTTTAGACGAGATAGCCCAAAAATGGGGTTTATTTTAATACTCCCAGCTCGTTCCCTACTTTAATAAAAGCTTTAACAGCGTGCTCTAAATTTTCGATACTATGGGCAGCCGAAACCTGAACCCTAATGCGAGCCTCGCCTTTAGGCACAACCGGGTAATAAAAACCGGTAACATAAATACCCTCGGTTAACAAACGGGCGGCAAACTCTTGCGACAGTTTGGCATCGTACAACATAACAGCGCAAATAGCCGATTTGGTTGGTTTAATATCAAAACCGGCGTCGGTCATGTTTTTTATAAAATATGATGTATTTGCATGCAACTTTTCCTGCAAATGGTTCGATTGTTCCATAATATTAAACATCTCGATACCGGCAGCTGCAACCATTGGCGGCAGCGAGTTTGAGAAAAGGTACGGACGGCTGCGCTGGCGTAACATGTCAATAATTTCGCGTTTGCCTGTTGTAAAACCGCCTATTGCTCCGCCAAATGCTTTACCAAGTGTTCCGGTAATAATTTCAACCTTACCACGGCAATTGTATAGTTCGGTAACCCCACGACCCGTTTGCCCAACAACCCCTGCCGAGTGCGACTCGTCAACCATTACCATTGCATTATACTTTTGCGATAATGCTAAAATCTCGTCTAACTTTGCTACGTTGCCGTCCATCGAAAAAACACCATCGGTAACAATAAGCCTAAAACGTTGAGCTTGTGCAATTTTAAGCTGTTCTTCAAGCTCGTCAATGTCCGAATTTTGGTAACGGTAACGTTGTGCTTTGCAAAGCCTCACACCATCAATTATCGACGCATGGTTAAGCGAATCGCTAATTATTGCATCATCTTTATCTAAAAGTGGTTCAAAAACACCACCGTTTGCATCAAAACAAGCGGCATAAAGTATTGTATCGTCGGTACCAAAAAAATCAGCAATTTTTTTCTTTCGTAACTCACCCGCCAATACTGCTATTTCTGGA
>CAZJCR010000082.1:0-15044 GCA_964544385.1 uncultured Bacteroidales bacterium | reverse complement strand
AAAGAATGGTGTCCAGTCAAAATATGGCAACAAGGTTTCAAGCGGGTAGTTGGTAAGCACTTGCGTACCAATGAAATTTGGCACCGCAGGTGTATAGTTGGCCCAGTCAATTTTTAAACCATTGTCTATGGCTTCAGCATAAGACAATTTTGCGGCTTTTGGTTGCTTGTTCGCTATACGTTCACGAATTTTAGCGTATTCTGCACGATGCTCTGCAACAAAGGCAGGCTTCATTTCTGGAGAGAGCAAGGTTGTTGCAACGCCTACTGCACGTGAAGCATCTGCAACGTAAATCACCGCATCATTAGAGAACTGCGGATCAATTTTAACTGCCGTATGCGCTTTAGATGTAGTTGCACCACCAATCAACAATGGAATATTAAAGCCTTTACGCTGCATTTCTTTGGCAACAAAAACCATTTCATCTAAAGATGGGGTAATCAGACCAGACAAGCCAATGATATCGACTTTTTCGTCAATGGCAGTTTGCAGGATTTTTTCTGCAGGTACCATCACACCGAGATCGACAATATCGTATCCATTACAGCCCAAGACTACGCCAACAATGTTTTTACCAATGTCGTGAACGTCGCCTTTAACAGTAGCAATAAGTACTTTACCGGCAAAAGTGCGGCTGCCGGCGGTTTCTTTTTCGGCCTCGATATAAGGTTGTAAAAATGCAACGGCTTGTTTCATAACGCGCGCGGTTTTAACAACTTGTGGCAAAAACATTTTGCCTTGGCCAAAAAGTACGCCAACGGCATCCATGCCGTTCATAAGTGGTTGTTCAATAATGCTTAGCGCCGATGGGTATTTTTTCACAGCCTCCGATAAGTCGTCGGGTAAAAATTCGCTAATACCTTTCATTAGCGAGTACGACAAACGTTCTTCGAGATTAGCGGTGCGCCATGCCAAAGTTTTTACCTCTTTTTTATCTGTATTTTTAACATTTTCGGCATATTCAATTAGTTTTTCGGCGGCACCGGGTTGTTTGTTAAGTACAACGTCTTCAACAATTTTTAAAAGGTCGGCAGGTATGTCGTCGTAAATTTGAACCATGCCGGGGTTTAAAATTGCCATGTCCATACCTTGTTTAATTGCGTGGTATAAAAATACCGAGTGCATAGCCTCGCGTACAGTGTTGTTACCCCTGAACGAGAACGACAGGTTGCTTAGCCCGCCGCTTATTTTGGCATGTTTAAGGTTTGCTTTAATCCATTTAACAGCTTCGATAAATTCAACTGCATAATTGTTGTGTTCGTCCATACCGGTAGCTACGGCCAGTATGTTAACATCAAAAATAATATCCTCGGGTGGGTAGCCCAATTTGTTAACCCAAATGTTGTATGCGCGGCTGCTAATTTCGCATTTGCGTTTGGCAGTAACCGCCTGGCCTTCTTCGTCAAAGGCCATAATAACTGCGGCTGCGCCATACTTTCGTATAGTTTTTGCTTTTTTAATAAACTCGTCCTCGCCCTCTTTAAGGCTAATTGAGTTTACAATTGATTTACCTTGTAAAACTTTAAGCCCGGCTTCAATTGCCTGCCATTTCGACGAGTCGATCATAACTGGTAAGCGCGATATTTCGGGTTCCGAAACAATATAATTTAAAAAAGTAGTCATTTCATGTTCGGCATCAAGCAGCCCGTCGTCAAGGTTCACGTCGATAACCTGTGCACCGCCTTCAACTTGGTCGCGGGCAATTGCAAGGGCTTCGTCGTATTTTTTTTCGCGTATAAGGCGGGCAAATTTCATTGAGCCCGACACGTTGGTACGTTCGCCAATGTTAACAAAATTGCGTTCGGGGCTTATAAACAATGGTTCGAGCCCGCTAAGCCGTGTTTCGGTTTTTATATTAGGTTTTTGATGTGGTTTGTAACCATTTGTAATTTGGGCAATTGCAGCAATATGTTCGGGTGTGGTTCCACAACAACCACCAACAATGTTAACAAGTTTATTGTCGAGGTAATATTGTATTTGGCTGGCCATTGTTGCCGGTAGTTCGTCGTACTCGCCAAGTTGGTTAGGCAGCCCGGCATTTGGGTAAACACTAATGTACCAGGGGGCTTTTTGAGCAAGTTCTTCTAAATAAGGCCTCATGCCTTCGGCACCAAACGAGCAGTTAAGCCCAATGCTAAGCAGCTCCATGTGCGACAGTGATATAATAAATGCCTCGACAGTTTGTCCCGATAGGGTGCGACCACTTTTATCGGCAATAGTAACCGACATCATAATTGGCAGTTTTGTGTTTAATTTTTCGAAAGCATTTAGCACACCAACGTAAGCAGCTTTGGCGTTTAAAATATCAAAAACTGTTTCGATAAGTAAAATATCGACACCTCCTTCGATAAGGCTTTCGGCTTGTTCCTGGTATGCATCAACAAGTTGGTCAAAAGTAACGCCACGTTTCGACGGGTCGTTAACATCGGGCGATATTGATGCTGTTTTATTTGTTGGCCCCATTGAACCTGCAACAAACCTGGGTTTGTTAGGGTTTTTAGCTGTAAACTCGTCGGCAATTTTGCGGGCATTTTTTGCGGCCTCAATGTTAATACGCCTAACAAGGTGCTCCATAGCGTAATCGGCTTGCGATATGCTTGTGCTGTTAAACGAGTTTGTTTCAATTATATCGGAGCCTGCCTCTAAAAACTTGCGGTGTATTTCGGTGCAAATGTCGGGGCGTACAATCGACAGCAGGTCGTTGTTGCCTTTAAGGTCAACCGGGTGGTTTATAAATTCGGCTCCCCTAAAGTCGTGTTCCTGTAGTTTGTAACGTTGTATCATGGTGCCTGTTGCCCCGTCGAGCACCAAAATACGTTGTTTTATTATGTCGGTAATAATTTGCGTTTTGTTGTTCATTAAAATAAGTTTTTAGTTTGCTTTTGCCCGCAATATTAGTACGAGTTTTTACTATCGCCAAAGTAAGCAATAAAAATATCGAGTTTTGGCAGTTGTGTTTTAAGTTTTATAAGGTTTTCGAGTTTAATTGTACCAATAACATAATTGTTTTGTTCCGAAGTGTAACGTTCGGTAATTTGTTCAAAATTAAACAGTTCAAAATCGGTGTTGTTTTTATATCGCAAATATATTTTTAAACTATAGTTTGTAGTATACTCGGGTATGTTAAAGTATTTGCGTTTTTTGTACTCGTATTTATAGTTATGGTGGCGTGCCATAATATCGCTTAAAACCGACGCACCTGTTGGGTGTCCGCCTGCGCCTTTGCCAAACATAAATTGTTTGTCGTAAGCTTCGCCCTGAATAACTACTCCATTAAACTCGTCTTCAACATTATATATGTATTTGTCGCTGGTAACCATGCGTGGCAAAACGTACATTGTAATGTGGTTGTTGTCGGTTTTTGTAACTTGGGCAACAAGTTTAATACGGTAACCTTTTTCGCGTGCAAATTTTATATCAAAGTCCGATATGTTTGATATCCCGTAGTTTAGTACATTTTGTGGGTTAACTATTGTACCAAAGCCGTGTACTGTTAAAATTACAAGTTTGTTTAGGCTGTCGAACCCTTCAACATCGAACACGGGGTTGCTCTCGGCAAAACCAAGTTCCTGGGCTTTTTTTAGTGCCTGGGCGTAGGGTTGTTTGTCGTTAAAAATACGTGTTAAAATGTAGTTCGACGAGCCATTAAGTATACCGGTTATTGATTTTAGCAGGTCGTTGTCGTAATACTCTTCAAGGTTTCGGATTACAGGTATGCTGCCACAGGCCGATGCATCGTAAAGCAAGGCAACGTTGTGTTGTTGTTGCAGGTTAATAAGTTCTTCAATGTGTTTTGCTATCATGGCTTTGTTGCCCGATACTACTGATTTTCCGTTTTCGATAGCTTTTTTTACAATAATATATGCTTCGTCGGCATTGTCAATAAGTTCAACAACAAGGTTAATGTCGGTATCGTAAATAATGTCGTCAACATTTGTTGTAAAAATGTTGGCAGGTAAGTTGCGCTGTTTGTCCGGGTTTTTGATGCAAATTTTTTTAATTTTTGCTTTGGCGTTAGGGGCTTTTGCAAGTACGTCGTTAAGGCCGGCACCAACTGTACCATAACCAATAAGGCCAATTTTTATTTTAGTGTCCATAATTTTATTAATGATAGTTATTTGTTAGTCGTTAATATTTAAGAACTGTTTATAAATTATATTTTGTTTTTCAAATTCGAGTAAAAAGCCGTCGTGGCCATAAAACGATTCAAGTTCGACATATTTGCTGCCTTGTATGTGGTGGTGTATTAGTTTTTGGTCGTCGGTAGGGAAAAGCAGGTCGGTATCGATACCTATTACCAAAACTTTAGCTGTAATTCGCGACAATGCTTTTTGAAAACCGCCACGTTTACGCCCCACGTTGTGCGAGTCGAGTGCTTTTGTAAGATAATAATAGGTGTAAGCATTAAAGCGTTTAACAAGTTTATCGCCCTGATAAGCCTGGTACGACGCGGCTCTAAAACCATCGAGTTTTTCTTCGCAACCTTCGGCTTGTGTTTTATTATAAGCGTTGCGGTTACGGTAGCTTATAAGAGCCATGCTACGGGCTGCTTTCATACCTGCAGCACCACCGTCGGGGGTGTTGTTAAAAAATGTTTGGTCGGCTAAAATGCTAAGCCTTTGCGACTCGTTAAAGGCTGTTACCCATGGCGAGTTTACGGCGTTTGTTGCAACAAATATTGCGTTTTCGAACAAACCGGGGTTGCTAATAGTCCATTCTAAGGCTTGATGGCCGCCAATGCTACACCCTAATATTAAATATATTTTATCGATATTAAGATGTTGGCATAAAATTTCGTGTGCTTTAATTTGGTCGCGCACGGTAATTTGCGGAAAACTACGGTAGTACCGCTCCCCGGTAGTTGGGTTAACCGATAACGGGCCTGTTGAACCATAACACGAGCCAAGTATATTTGCGCAAACAATAAAGTATTTATCGGGGCTAAAAAATTTACCAGGGCCAACCATTCCCGGCCACCAGTCAACCGGGTCGGCATTTGCTGTAAACGCGTGGCATATCCATACAACGTTGTTTTTTTGCTTGTTAAGTTTGCCATAGGTTGTATAGGCTATGTTAATTTCGGGCAGTTGTTGGCCACATTCAAGTTCAAATGGCTTGTTGTAATTTAAAAACTGAAGGTTTTGGCCTTTGTTATGCGATAAATACTCGTTGTTTACCAAAATATCGTTTGTTGAAAATGTCATATTATTATTATATGTGTAGTTAAACGTTTGTTGTAAAAAGATGTTTATCAGGTTTTTGCAACTGGTAAATATATTCTAATCAAAATTGAGCTATTTGCTCAATTGATTTTATTGTTTTATAAAGCTTGTTCAAAATCGGCAATTATGTCGTTTATATGTTCAATACCAACCGACACTCTTATAAGGTTTTGCGTAATATTTATGTCGTTAAGTTGCTCTTTTGTTAACTGGCGGTGTGTCATGCTTGCAGGGTGTACAACTCCTGTTCTAATGTCGCCAACATGAACAACAAGTTTTGCTAATTTAAGCCGGTTAATAAATTGCTGTGTTTGCTCAAGTGTGCCTTTATAACCAAATGCCAAAACTCCGCTCGAACCTTTAGGCAAATATTTTTTTGCAAGGCTGTTATATTTGTCGTTTTCAAGGTCGGGGTATTTAACCCATTCAACTTTTTTGTTGTTTTGTAAGTACCGGGCAAGGGCTAAAGTGTTCTCGCAATGGCGTTGCATGCGCAATGCAAGGGTTTGGCAACCGGTAAATGTTAAAAACGCATTAAATGGCGACAGGCATGCCCCAAAGTCGCGTAGTATTTGTGTGCGGGCTTTGGTAACAAAAGCTGTTGATTTAAAATCGTTAAAATAACTAACACCGTGGTACGACTGGTCGGGTTCAACAAAATCGGGGAACTTGCCATTGTCCCAGTTAAAGTTTCCGCCGTCGACAATTACCCCGCCAAGGCTTGTTGCATGGCCATCGATAAATTTTGTTGTACTATGTATTACAATATTTGCCCCAAGCTTTAGCGGCTGGCAAAGCGCAGGTGTTGGAAAAGTATTGTCAATTATTAAAGGTAAATTGTTGTTTGCTGCAAGTGTGCTGAATTTTTCAAAATCGAGTACCTCTACACCAGGGTTTGTAAGTGTTTCGGCAAATATCAAACGTGTATTTGGTTTAATGCTCTTTTGCAGCAAGTCAATTTCATTGTCTTGATTAACAAATGTAACCGTAATACCAAGTTTAGTAAGCGTGTTCGACAACAGGTTAATTGTACCGCCATAAAGCGATTTTGCCGCAACAATATGGTGCCCGCTTGAGCAAAGTGTTAAAATTGCTGCAGTAACCGCCGCGTGACCCGACGAAAAAGCTATTGCACCGGTACCTTGTTCAAGTGCTGCAATTTTATCTTCGAGGCATTGAACCGTTGGGTTGCTAACGCGTGAGTAAAAATGAGCATTGTCTTTTAAGTCGAACAAATTACCAACCTGTTCGGCGGTATCGAATTTAAACGTGGTACTTTGTGTAATTGACGGAACACGGGGGTCGGTGTTGCCAGGGTTATAACCTGCCTGTACCGCCAGGGTTTCAATATGTTGGTTTTTTATTGTCATTATAGTAAAATTTTTGATTTATTTTTTTGGATATAAAACACATGACTATAACCTATACAGGTTATGGTTTACAAGTAGTAAACTAAATATTAACGGGTTGCGCTTAGCCGCGCATCGACGATTTTGAACACGAAGAAAAATAGCAAACTATAAGTTCATTTTTTATTATCGAACTTAGTAAACTAAAATACCGGTAAGCAAATTCTTGTTTCATTGTTTCCTTATTTTGTTATAATCCCCAATATCGGGTTAGGTATTAGCACCTTTCCTTTTGGAGGGCAGGTTGCTAGAGTTTCGTCGAGCCTAATCTCTCCACTCTTCTTTATAACAACAACCAACATTTGTGTTGATGTTTGAGTTGGCAAATATATATTCAAAATTGTATAAAAAAAACATTTTGGTTAAAATTTATTGTTTATAGTTTTTGCATTTTAATATTAGGGCTGCCAAATTGTTATATTTATTTACTTTTGCAAAAAAAATAATAATGACTGACAAAAATATTAAACCAACACAACTAAAAGAATTGGGCGAGTTTGGGCTTATTGACAAACTAACCAGTAATTTTGAAATTAAAAGCAACACTACCATAAAGGGTGTTGGCGACGATGCCGCGGTTTTAAACCACGAGGGCAAAAATATAGTTGTTACAACCGATTTACTTGTTGAGGGTATACACTTTGACTTAATGTACGTGCCTCTAAAACATTTAGGTTACAAGGCAGTTGTTGTAAACCTTTCCGATGTTTATGCAATGTGCGCTACACCAACTCAAATTACTGTGTCGATAGCTGTTTCGGGCAAATTCTCGGTCGAGGCTCTTGAACTGTTATACAGCGGCATACGTAAAGCTTGTAAAAATTACGATGTCGATTTAGTAGGTGGCGACACAACAAGCTCGGTTACTGGTTTGGTTATAAGTATTACTGCAATAGGTATTATCGATAATAACAAAGCTGTTTACCGTAACGGTGCTAAACCGGGCAACTTAATTTGCGTGTCGGGCGACCTTGGTTCGGCTTATGCAGGGTTACAGGTTTTACGGCGCGAGCAGGAGGTTTTTAAAGTTAACCCAAACTCGCAGCCCGACATATCGGCATACAGTTATGTTGTTGAACGGCAACTAAAACCCGAGGCTCGTAAAGATATTGTTAAGGCTTTGTTAGCCGCCGGTATAACTCCAACTTCGATGATTGATGTTTCGGACGGCTTATCGTCGGAGTTATTGCACATTTGTAAGCAAAGCAATTGTGGGGCAAAAATAATGGAGGCAAAAATACCACTCGACGCGCAAACCGAATTTGTAGCCGACGAATTGCGTTTGGAACCAACAATTTTCGCGCTAAACGGGGGCGAAGATTATGAACTGCTTTTTACTGTCGATATTGCCGATGCCGAAAAACTTAAACAAGTTGATGGTATAACTGTAATTGGCGAAATTGTTACTCACGAACAGGGTGTAAAACTATTTGGAAAAGGCGAGGGCAGCGTTAATATTACAGCGCAGGGCTGGAACGCTTATAACCAAAGTTGAGTGGCTGAGCAAAGCAAACAAGCAAATTAAATAGGTATTAAACATATTAAAGTCAAATTGAGCCATTCGCTCAATCGATTTAGACCCAAATAGAGCTAATCACTCAATCGATTTAGATTTTGTAAGTATTTCACTAACTATGCTATGTGGAGTGTTTACAAAATATAAATACATTGAATGTACCGCTCAAATTAATTATAACCAATAAAAAAGCCGGGTACTTATATCCGGCTTTTTTATTAACACTTAAATTGAGCAATAGCAATGTTATGATTATAAGTGTATTGGTTTCCCATTATAAAAATCGAGAATCTTTGTTCGGAACAAATACTCGTATTTGGCTTGTAAAAAGTTCGATTGAGCGTTAGTAACACTATTTTTTGCCTGGTTATATTCTAGTGGAGTAACTATTCCAAGCGCAAATTTCTCTTCAATATATCTAAAAGCTTCGGTTGCGCTTGTCAACGCTTTTTGGCTGCTGTAGTATTTTTTCATAGCAGCCAACGCGTTTGCATGCACGGTTTGTATCTCTTTTAACAGGTTGTTTTTTTCTTGTTGTAACTGGTTTATAGCCGACTTGTACTGAATTTGCGAGTTTTTAACATTTGTTTGTGCCGAGTACCCGTTAAAAATTGGGATATTTAAAGTAAGGCCAATACCAATACGAGGGTTTTTAATTTGTTGGGTAAAACTTTGGGTGTAAGTGTTAATGTATTGGTCGTATAGTGTTGCACCAAGTGCTAACGACGGGTACAACTGTGCTTTCGAAATACAAATTTGTTTTTCCATTGCAGCTAACGAAAACTCTTTGCTTAAAATTTCGGGGCGTTGTAAAACTGCTTTAAAGTAAACCGAGTCGGCAATAATAAGGTCGTTAGTAAGCGAGTCGGCGTTAATATTAGGCACAACAATGTCAAAATTATCGTTAACAGGTAATTCCATAAATTGTTGCAACGCCAGTACCGACAGTTTTAGTTGGTTTTCGTAATTAGTAAGGTTAAGCTCCTCCGAAGCGGCCTGTGCCTCGGTTTCGAGCAATTTACCTTTTGCAAGGGCTCCGGCATCTACTTGTTTTTTATTGTACTCAATTTGTTGGCGTGTAATATTTACCTGTTGTTGGGCAATTGCAACCAGCTCTTTGTTAAACAAAACATTAAGGTAAGCCGATGCCACATTAAGGGCAATATCGTCGCGGCCTTTTTGCAAATCTTGTAAAGCAGCCTGTAGCTCAAGACCACGCATTTTTACAGTATTTTGTTTAGCAAAAGCGTTAAATATTGTAACGTTCGAACCTAAATATATCGATGTCGACTGAGAGTTTTGGTCAACATACTGGTTCTCCCAGTTAAGCGAGCGGCCAAAGCTAAAATCGTAGCTAATTTGCGAATTTGCATTTGGCAATATGTCGAGTTTAGCCTGTTTTTTTTGGTTTTCGTAATAGTTTACATTTAATGCTTGTTGTTTAATGCTAATATTGTTTTCGACAGCAAATTGCACGCAACGTTCAAGTGTCCAAGGTTCGCGGGTTTCTTGTGCAAAAGTTTGCATGGTAAATAAGCAAAGCAATAGCAAAATTCCCCATTTTAAAAGGCATATATTATTTTTGTACATTGTTTGATAATATTAATGATTAACGTGGCATTTGGCCTTTTTTCTTATCTTCTTTAATCTCGGCTTTAAGTTTATCGGTAAAGTTTAACCCTTTAGTTACTTCAATATACAAACCGTCGCTTAGGCCAATTTCAATATTTTTTTCGATAAAAACCTGGGGTACGCTAACCGAGTCGCTGGTAAGTACATCAACAAAAGCGCTGTCGTTCCTAAATTTAATACGGCCCTCGTTAATAGCAATAACGCTATCGCGTCGTTGCAGCTCAATGTCGGCATTGGCACTGTATCCCGAGCGAATAAACTGTCCTTTTTTAAGGTTAACTTTAGCCTTAATTTCGAATTGTATGGCACCGTTTTCTTCAACGCCTTTTGGCGATATATACTCGAGCGTTGCGTCGTAAGTAGTGTTTTCGATAGCACCAATAGTAAGGGTAATGGGCATTCCTTCGGTAATACGGCCAACTTCGGTTTCGTCAACTTTTCCTTCAAAAATCATATCGTTCATGTCGGCAATAATGGCAATGGTAGTTCCATCGTTAAAGTTGTTGCTTTGTATAACCGAGTTGCCCTCTTTAATCGGGATATCTAAAATCATACCGGTAATTGTTGAGCGTATAAGTGTGTTCGATGCTGTTTCGGCTTTTTTGCTCACGCCTTCTTTAATAATTTCGAGGTTGCTTTTTGCCGACTCAAGCTCTTCGAGAGCCGAGTTGTAGGCCAGTGTTGCTGTTTCGAACTCCGACTCGGAAATAACCTGTTTATCGAACAGTTGTTTTTGTCGGTCGTATTTAATTTTTTCGTTCTCGAAACTAAGTTTTGACATTGTTACCCTCGATTCGGCCGAGTTAAGGCTTATCATGTCGGGAATAATTTTAACTTTTGCAATTACCTGGCCGGTGGCAATCGATTGTCCGGCTTCAAGGTAAATTTCTTGTATAATACCCGATACCTGTGGTTTTATTTGTATCTCTTTGCGCGGTACAACCGACCCTGTTGCAAGCGTTTTTTTAACAATATTTATCTTAACAGGTGTTTCGACATTATATATAACCGGTTTTTTTCGCGATTTATTTGCCAAAAAGGCTATTGTACCCAAAAACAGTAAGGCAACAAAAATTCCCAGTACAATTCTCAAAACTTTTTTCATTGTATATAAAAGTTAATATAGTTATTAATCGGTTTAAAAATTTATTCTTCGCGTATAGCATCAATAGGCTTAACCCGTATGGCGCGTTGTGCTGGCAATAATCCGGCAAAAGCCCCGGCAACAACCAAAATAAACAGCGACATAATACCCTGGCTTAAATCAATGCCTGGGTTTATAAACATGCCGGCATCAGGGTTTTTCGACATAAAAAAGCCTAACCCCTCGTTAAGTAATATGCCAAGTAACAGTCCAAAATATCCGGCAGTTAAAGTTAAAAATACCGACTCGAGCAGTATTTGTTTTATAATGTTAAAAGGCGTTGCGCCTAAGGCTCGTTTTATGCCAATTTCTTTTGTGCGCTCTTTAACAATAACAAGCATTATATTACTGATGCCAATAACGCCAGCCAGCAAAGTGCCAAAACCAACAATAAAAGTAAGTATATCGATGCCGGTAAAAAGTTTGCTGCTCATTTGAAACTGGCGTTGAACGTTAACATGGCCAATTGCGCCAATGTCGGTTGGGTCAACGTCGTGGCGTTTTTTTAACAATGCCATAACTTTTTCTTCAATTTCGGCCACCTCGTACTGGGGGTGGGCAGTAAACGAAAAGTAATGCACATTGTTACCATAATTGTAAGCGTTTTGCATTGTCGAAAAAGGAATGTGTACAGCTTCGCGTTTGTCGTAGGTAATTTGAATATTGCCATCGACTTTGGTAACGCCAATAACCTGAAAATAAATACCTGCAACTTTAATGTATTTCCCGATAGGGTCCTGTCCCGGGGCAAAAAGAACCTCTTCGACACGTGGGCCAATAACACAAACTTTACGGCGCTGAATAATATCGATATCGTTTAAAAATCGGCCTTTCGACATTTTAAACGGCTCAACTAAAACTAACTGTGGGTAGTCGCCTTGTATGCTAAAGGTACCATAACGTTCGCCGTTTATGCAGTTTGTTGTTCGGTTAAGGTTCCAACCTTGCAGGCGTGGTACTAAGTATTCAATTTCTTTTATCTGGTTAGTTATTGCAAACATATCTTCATTGTCGAACTCCCAGTAACGGCCTTTTTTTAATCCTTTGTAAGGTTTTGTTGTGTTTTCGGTCCACATAAAAGCAGCGTTAGTTGCAAAGCCGTCTAAAACCTGGTTCATGCCATTTTGCAAGCCATTGCCGGCACCTGCCAGTGCAACAAACATAAACAGGCCCCAAAAAACGCCAAAGGCTGTTAGTGTCGACCGCCATTTATTTTTTGTAATTGCCTGCCAAATTTCGGAGTATAATTCAGTATCGAACATATTTATATAGTTACTCGTAGCGTAAAGCTTCGATAGGTTTAACTTTTGCGGCCCTAATTGCCGGGATAAGGCCGGCCAAAGCTCCACTTATAATAAGTAAAATTGTAGCACCAACGGCAACATTAATATCGGCGGTAGGGTTTAAAAACATAACCGGCATTTCTGACGAGTCGGTATTTACCGGGGCGTTAGCAATGCTTTGGTCAACAATAAAACTCACAGTTTCCATAATTCCTACGCCTAAAACTAAACCAATGTAACCGGCAAGCGTAGTAATAAAAATTGCCTCCGACAAAACTAAACCTACAACCGATGCGGGGGTTGCTCCAAGTGCTTTTCGTACGCCAATTTCGCGTGTACGGTCTTTAACAACTATAAGCATAATATTGCTTACGCCAACAATGCCGGCTATTATTGTACCAATGCCAATAAACCACATAAACATTTTAATGCCCGAAAATATTTTTTGAGTTTGTTCAAAGTCTTCAAGCGTGTTACGCATACCAATGGCACTTTTGTCGTTAGGGTCAACAGTGTGCAAGGCCGATAAACGGGCACGTATTTTATCGATAATTGCGTTATTTTCTTCGAGCGATTCGGTTCCGGTTGTTAAACCAATAGTTGACACGCGCCTGCCCCCGTTAAAAATTGATTGTGCTGCCGAAAAAGGCAAAACAATGCGGCGGTTTTCCCAGCCACTGCCATCGCGGTAAACGCCAACAACTTTAAACGATATGTCGTTAATTTTAATAAACTCGCCAAGGGGTTCTTTATCTTTAAAGAGCGACTTTTTTACCTCCTCGCCAATTATGCATATTTTGCGACGTTGGTCAATGTCAAAATTGTTTAAATAGCGGCCGCCAATAATTTTTGAGCCCTCAATTGGCTGGTGGCTTGGTAAAACGCATTGTATTGTAAAGTTGCCAAACTCGTTTTTGTAGCTAACAATAGTACCGCCCCAAATATTAAACTGGGGCGAAATGTTGTCGATTTCAGAAAATTCGTCGCGTAAAATTTCGTAGTCTTCGTTAGTAAATTTTATTTGTCGGTCTTTCGAAAAACCTTTGTATTCAACCGATGTGCGGCCAGGCCATATCCAAACAGCATTTTTGGCGTTACGTTCAAAGTTTTTCATAACCGCGTTTTGCAGGCCGTTGCCCGAGCCTAAAAGTATAATTAGCATTAAAATACCCCAGGCAACACTAAATGATGTTAAAAATGTACGTAGTTTATTTTTTTTAAGGGTGGCAAATATCTCCTGCCATTTATCGAGGTCAAACATAAAGCTGATGGTTTTTTTTGCCGTTTAAGGTATTCGATTCAATTATGCCGTCTTTTAGCCTTATAATGCGTTGAGTCATTTCGGCAATGTCGTGTTCGTGGGTAACAATAATAACTGTAATGCCATCGTTGTTAATTTGTTTTAAAATTTCCATAACCTCGTACGACGTTGTGGTATCTAAAGCGCCGGTAGGTTCGTCGGCAAGCAGCACTTTGGGATTAGTAATTAACGACCGCGCAATTGCTATTCGTTGTTTTTGCCCCCCCGACAGCTCGTTTGGCATATGCAAAGCCCAGTCTTTAAGCCCCATCTTGTCGAGATACTCCATTGCAATAATATTGCGTTTACGCCGGCTTATTTTTTGGTAATATAGCGGTAGCGCAACATTCTCTAAAGCATTTTTAAACGATATAAGGTTAAATTGCTGAAACACAAAACCTAAAGTACGGTTACGGTGTACAGCAGCTTTCGATTCGTTCATGTTTTTTATTAACTCGTTGTTAAGGTAATATGCTCCGTGGTCGTAATTATCTAAAATACCCAGTATATTTAATAATGTCGATTTGCCTGAGCCCGAACTCCCCATTATTGATACCATCTCGCCACTTTGGATATGTAAACTTATACCTTTGAGTACATGTAAACGTGAATTGCCGGTTATGTACGACTTGTGAAGATTCTCAATTTTTACCATTTTTTTCGTAGAATTTATGGTTATAGACGACCATATTGTTTAAAGGTTACAGATACAATTAATAATTCAGGTTATTATTTATGAATATTTTAAAAACTATAGTTTTTTAATATTTATTGTGTTGAAATATAAACTTTTACCCAAATTGAATAATTCGCTCAATCGATTTAGATTTTGTAAGTATTTTATTACACTTCAACTTACGATATAGTTTGTTTACATCTAAAATACGCAAGTAAAATACTACAAACCGCCGAGAATAACCAGAACCGCAAAGTTTGAATCATTTAAAACAGTGATGTTTTTCTCTGTGAACTCTGTGGTTATAAAAATATACTTGCTGATTTTAGGTTACATTTAACTTTACATAGATAGCCCAAAATAACAAACGTTAAATTGAGTTTATTTTTTAAGAAAAGCACTTGTTCACTTAGTTCCAACTGCTTAACTTAGGTAAAACAAAAAAACATAAATACAAACCATAAAATAAGCCAATACATTTTTATAACTTTAATAAATTAAAAGCAACATGTTTATTATTTTAAACTTGTAATTAATTAATTCGTCAATTTTTTTAAAAAAGTATTTCTTTTTTTTTCAGAATTATTTATTTTGCTTTTTAATTCGTAGCACAAAAGCTACATAATAAGTTAAATGTAAAAAACTAAAAATCAGAACAATGTCGAAGACCATTAAGAAGGCTGATGTTGACAAAAAACCGAAAAAAGCTAAGCTTACACCGGTTACAAAAGGCCAAAAAAAGTTTCGCCTAAAAAGCGAGCTTGAGTATGAGGATTAGCATTTTTAGCTTATTACCAAATAAATAGTTTATTTGGTTTTTATTAAGAAAATAATTGTAACTGTAGGTTTCAAAAGATTTTTT
>CAZJCR010000081.1:0-15060 GCA_964544385.1 uncultured Bacteroidales bacterium | reverse complement strand
GTCTTTAAAAATAGCTTTTAACCTGTCCGACTGTTCGGCCGACCCGAACAAAATAAAGTTGCTGTAATTGTTTGTCGAGTTGTCTTGCAGGGTAGTTGCAAGCAATTTAAAATTCTTTTTTAACGTGGGTTGTACAGTTGTGTTAAAAACCACCTCGGAATAGTTTTGTGGCGTTAACCCTAAGCCCCATTCAATAATTTGTTTATTGTCGAAAAGCTGGCCAAACATGTCGGCATCAACAACAATGTCGTTAAGTTTAAGCTCGTTGCCATTTTCTTTTATCTCGATAATTTTAGGTGCGTTGTCGTAAATTTGGGCTATGCGAGCAATTGTGAAATTAAAATCGTAAAACCAAAAAACAGTACCGGGGTTAACAAACTGTGTAATTGGAATGTGAGGTTTGTCCGATAATTTGTCTTGTATATTTGGTATAATAACAAGCTCGTCGGGCTGGCATTTTGTAAGCTGGGTTTCAATATCAAAAACCCTTATACTGTCAACCTGGTTTCCAAAAAAATCGACCCTGAAAGGTTCCTCCGATGCAAACGAAAATACATCGATAATACTGCCACGCACTGCAAACTGGCCTGGTTCAAAAACAAAGTCGGTACGTTCAAATTCGTATTCGGTAAGTAGTTCAATAAAAAAATCCATGTTTAGCATGTCGCCTTTACGTACCGCAAAAGTGTTTGATTGTAGTTGGCCTGGGTCGATAACTTTTTCCATTATAGCCTCGGGGTATGTAACTACAATAAAAGGGTTTGGAGCATGAGCCAGCTTGGTTAAAACCTCGGCTCTGAGCAAAATGTTTGTGTTATCGGCTTTTCCGTATTGTATGCTCCTTTGGTACGATGTTGGTAAAAACTCAACGTTTTGGCTGCCAACAATTGTTTGCAAGTCGTTATATAAATATGCAGCCGACTCTTTGTTGTCGGTGGTAACAAAAAAATTTTGTTTTGTTTTAGCAAACACAGTTGCTAACACAAATGATACCGACGAACCTTTTAACCCTTTAAGAGCAATATTATGCCCGGTATGTTTTATAAGGTCGGTTATCTGGTTTATTTTTACAAACGACTGGTAATTTGCTTTTATTGATGATGGTTCCAATTTGTTAATGTTTTGTATTAAAACTGGGCGAGTTTATTATTATTTAAGCTGCCAAAAGTATAATTAATTTTACCGACAGTAACTATCGATAAAGTTGTATTATAGAATGTTTGCAAAAATACAAAGCAAATTTTATAAACGAAATGAATTTTACTTTAGTTGTTTTTGAATAAAACCTAAATTGAGCTAATCGCTCAATCGATTTATATTTTGTAAGTATTTCACTACACTTGGTTAGTGAAACACAACAAACTCTACATCGGGGTTATAATTAATTTGTTAAAACAAAAAACCACCATTTAAGGTGGTTTTTTGTTAGTCTTCAATTTCAATTAATTTTATCGGAATTTTTTTTAGTTTTGAGTATATCTCGCCCTCGCTTTGTATGTCGTCGTCGTCGTAATTGTAATACCACTTAACCTCGATACTTATCCCCGATTTGTAAAAGTCTTCGAGCTTTGAAAGCAGCAGCGAAATCATTTTTGCCGATGCCGAGTTAAGGTAATCAACTTTAAAACAAAACTCAATATTGCTTTGTATTTTACCCATGTTTTGGTCAATCCATTGTAAAACAGGTTCGTAAGTTTTGACAACATTCTCGGGTAGTGAACGCCCCGAAATTTCGAAAATATTTTTTCCGGGGTCTAAAACTATCAAAGGTGTTTTTGTTGTTTGTTCAATAACTAACGGGGTAATTGTATTCATATTTTGTTTGTTTGACTTGCTTATTTTTTTAAAATTTAACAACCAATGATTCAAATGTACGAATTATTTGTTAAAACGTTATTGCTGTAATTGGTTGTTTGTACTTTTTATTTATTACCTATTTTTTATTGCTTATTTACTATAAAAACCCGTATTGTTTAGTTTTTCGATGTTTTGGGTTCGCTTATTAAGGTTTTTTATTGTTACAAAGGCTATTGCCGAAACTAAAATTGCGCCAAGTATAAAAAAAGCTGTCATTAATGATGTTAACCAGTAGCTGTTTTGTGTATTTGCCTGTAATTGCAATGTTATGTAAAAATTACGGCTTAATGTAACACCGCTGTATAATGCTGTTGTAATGTATATTAGCAAAGGTAATATTAGCAGGCTTTTTTTGCCCGATTTATAATAAATGTACATGCCTGTAAATGTTAAAACAGCAAAAAATATTATGTTCCATAACGATATTAGTTTTTGCCATTCAAAAAACAACTGTTTAACGTTTGAAGGGTTTTGTGTAATTATACCCGTTGTTTTATTTATAAGTAACAAAAGAACTGTAACCGCTACTAAAAAAACCGCGGCGTAAATTAATTTT
This sequence comes from uncultured Bacteroidales bacterium, assembly GCA_964544385.1. Lineage (GTDB taxonomy): Bacteria > Bacteroidota > Bacteroidia > Bacteroidales > SZUA-534 > CAZJCR01. The sequence continues at coordinate 12,647 of CAZJCR010000081.1, read as the reverse complement.
ATTTTTTTTACTGACATTGTTTTGCGTTAATTAGTTATGTTAATTGCCTGTGCAATGTTGTTTAGTGCGCAAGTTAATGTTTTTTTTGTGCAACCAATGTTTAACCTAACAAACCCCTGGCCACCGGGGCCAAAAAGTGAACCCTCGTTAACAGCAACTTTGGCTTTGTTGTAAAACAAGTCTTTCAATTGCTCCGACGATAGTTTTAATTTACGGCAATCGAGCCAAATTAAGAACGTTGATTCGGGTTCGATGCAACTAATTATGTTACAATTATTTTTAAAAAAATTTAAAGTATAATCAATATTATTTTTAAGGTATTTTTTAAGCTCGGCAAGCCACTGGTGGCCATTTGTATAGGCGGCTATAAGTGCCTCGGTGCCAAAAATATTGCCCATGTCGAGGTGCAAGGCGTTAAGTGCCATGTTATATTTTTGCAACATTTGCTGGTTTGGAATAATAACGTACGATGTAGTAAGGCCTGCCACGTTAAAGGTTTTGCTGTGCGACAAAACTGTAACCGAGTTGTTAAGTGCCCAATTTGATATTGACGCAAATGGGATATGCCTGTTAGGTTCAAAAACAATGTCGGAGTGAATCTCGTCGGAAACAACCGTTACATTATATTTTTGGCAAATTGATGCAAGTTTCTCGAGCTCGGCGCGTGTCCAAACACTGCCGCCGGGGTTGTGTGGGTTGCATAATAAAAACATGGCCACGCCTTGCGATACTTTTTGTTCAAAGTCGTTAAAATCGATACATAACCTGTTAGCAACAATTTTAAGCGGGTTGTAAATAACCTGCCTGTTAAGGCTTTGCGCCGATGTAAAAAACGGGAAATAAACAGGTGGTTGCACAATAATTTTATCGCCTGGTTTTGTAAGTTTATCAATAGCTAACGAAAAACCAGCAACAACGCCAGGGCTAAACGATATCCAATCGGATTTAATTGCCCAGTTGTTTTGTGTTTGCATCCAGTTTACTATGCTGGTATAATACCTGGCGGGCTTAATACTATAACCAAATACGCCATGTTGCAGGCGTTTGCTCATGGCATCAATAATGCACGGGGCAGTTTTAAAATCCATATCGGCAACCCACATTGGAATTGCATCGGTAGTGTTAAAAAACTTACTAAGTGAATCGTATTTTATACAATCGGTATTTTTGCGGTCAACAGGTTCGTCAAAATTGTACATATTAGGCAATTATTTACAGTAAACCTGGTTTTACAGGCTCGTAAAATTTTAAGGTTTAAGGTTATTTTATGTAGGTACCGTCAATATCTACTATCAATAATAATACATTGTTTTGTTGGGTATTGTTAGTGCCCGATGGCATAAAAACTTTACCGCCAACGGCTATCCTGCCGTCGGTTAACTGGGTTGCGGCCAAAAAGTCGGAGCTTGTGGCTGTTTTAAGTTTAAGTTCGCTGTCGGGTTTATCGTCTTTATCGAGCGATTTACTGGTAACAAGTTCCAAACTACTGTCAACAATTACAAATTTGCCTTTGGTAACAACCTGTTTTTCGTCGACAATAAATTGCGAACCAAATACAAAATAATTGTTATTTGTTAGCTTTATAATGCCATTACCGCTAAAGTCGGAAAAAGTTTGGCTTATTAAAGGTTCACCATTGTTGTTAAGTTTTACTACGCGTGTTTCGGCAATACCTGTTTGCGTTTTTGTGTAACCGCACATGTAAATTAACATGTTATTATTTGCCTTGCATAAGCTTTGGCTAAAAAAATTGCCCGGTACCTCAACTGCTTTTTTCCAAATTTGCGTACCATTAGAGCCTAATTTGTATATAATTGGCACATAATCAGTTATATTATCATTATACTTTCGGCCAAGTACGTAAATATTTCCATCGTCGTCAATAACAATTTTGTCGCCCTCTTCGTTGTTCTCCGACGATATTTTTTTTATCCACTCAATTTTGTTAGTTGCCAATTCAACCTTACGCAAGGTAATATTATAACGTTCGTTTTTGCTGTCTTTTGTTAATATTTGGTAACTATACTGCTTGTTTACCATAACTACATCGTTTATCGATGCCGAAAAAACTGCTGTTTCTTTTAACAAAACCGGTACATTGCCCAAGCTCGATATTGTTGCTGTAAATGGCTCCGACATTTTGTTTAACATGCTGTTGCCAAATAATACAAAAGTGGTATCGGTTAAGGCATTTACTTTAATAATTTGCGACAAATTTGGCACTTGTGCCACTACACTACTTTTTAGCAAACCAGTTAAGGTTATGTTTTGTAGCAGTATTTCGTGGTGTTTGTATTTTGTGTCGGAGCAGCGGCTAAATAAAAATATTGATTTATTTTGCTCAACAATATTTGTTAAACGTGTATTTGTAAACTGATTATTGGTTATTTCATAATAAAACACCCCGGTTTGAGCATTTAAAACAGGTTTTATTAAAATTACCGTAACTATTATGATAATTAGTTTTAAATGTTTATAATATTTGTGCATTGTGATAAATTTAAATGTTATTTATTTAACAATATTGAATTTTACCGTGTATTAATTAACGCCGGCATCAAAGTTAACACATAATTATAACATTTTGTTACAAATAAGGCATACAATAATATCGAAAAACTAAAGTAATATTGATATATAAACAATTATAACAATAATTTTTAATGCTATTATATGATAATAAATAAATTTGGCGGGGCGTCGTTGTGTAACCCCGAATCGGTAACCCGCATGGCCAACATTTGTAAAACGCATGTAAACAATGGTATTGTTGTTGTGTCGGCAATGGGCAAAACAACTAATTTGCTCGAAAAAATTGTTAACTCGTACTTTAATTCAACCAACACGTTTGAGTTGGTGCAGCAATTTATCGATTATCATTACTCAATAATAAAACCGTTATTTACCGAAAACCATGTTATTATTAAACTGTTCGACAACCTTGTTGCCCACCTAAGCAATAAATTAAGTACAACACCAGGTTTAAATTACAATTTTGAGTACGACCAAATTGTGCCTTACGGCGAATTGGCGTCGTCGTTAATTTTTAGCGAGTACTTAAAACACACCGGCATTAATGCCATTTATGTTGATATAAGACCTGCTTTGCGCACAAACAGTTGTTTTCGCGAGGCATCAATTGACTGGGAAACTGCAGGGCCAATTATTGAAAAAACTTTTGCGCAGTGTAACACTAATTTATGTATAACACAGGGGTTTATTGGCTCCGATATTAATAATTTAAGCACAACATTGGGGCGCGAGGGCTCCGATTACACTGCATCGGCTTTAGCCTACTTTTTAAATGCCGATAAAGTTGTAGTTTGGAAAGATGTTGATGGCGTAATGACCTGCGACCCTAACTGGTTGCCAATAGCACAAAAAATTGAAAGGGTATCGTACCACGAAGCAATTGAACTTGCTTTTTTTGGTGCAAAAGTAATTCACCCTAAAACCATTAAACCACTGCAAAACAAATCGATACCATTACAGGTACGTTCGTTTTTAAATACAGAAAACAATGGCACAACTATTTGCGACAACCAATATTACCAACTGCCACCTGTTTATATCCAAAAAACGGGGCAAACATTAATAAGTATTACACCGGTCGATTACTCGTTTATTATTGAACAAAACATTAGCCATATTTTTGGGGTTTTGGCCAAACACAGGGTTAAGGTAAACCTGATGCAAAATTCGGCCATTAGCTTTTCGGTTAGTGCCGAGGGTTTTGAAGGTTCGGTAATGCAGGCTATTGACGAATTAAAAGCAAGTTATAATGTTAAATATAACGCAAACCTCGAGCTAATTACAATAAGGCACTACATAAATGGAGCCGAACAAATTGTAGTTAACAATAATCAGATTATTGTTGAACAAAAAAGCCGTTCGGTGGCGCGTTATTTAATTAAAAAAGCTAACGGTTAAATTGTAGTGGCTTGGCGTTTGCCAAACCTGTAAAACTACCATTGTTATAAACCAGTTGCCCATTAACAAATGTATGGGTAACCTTTGAATTAAAAGTAACATTGTTAAACGGCGACCATTTACATTTGTACAAAATATTGTCGGGGTTAACTAACCAGGGGGCGTTAAGGTCAACAATTGCAATATCGGCATAAAAGCCAGGGTTTAAATAGCCGCGGCGGTCAATATTAAACAATTGAGCCGGGGCATGGCACATTTTATTTACAATGGTATCGATAGTAAAAACTTTTTTATGATAGAGTTCGAGCATTGCTATAAGCGAGTGTTGTACCATAGGCCCGCCCGATGCCGAGTTTTCATACTGGTTTAATTTTTCGGACAGTAAGTGGGGAGCATGGTCGGTGGCAACAACATCGAGTTTATTTGCAATTAGCGCGTTTTGCAGGGCAAGTTTGTCGTTTAATGTTTTTATTGCCGGGTTCCATTTAATATAGTAACCTAATTTTTGATAGTCGGTATCGTCGAACCAAAGATGGTGAACGCAAACCTCGCCGGTGATTTTTTTGCTATTAACCGGCCCGGCATTTAGCAACGACATTTCGCGAGCGGTTGATAAATGCAATATGTGCAGTTTCGAATTGTATTTATCGGCAAGTTCAACAGCTTTTGCCGACGATTTATAGCAAGCTTCGGCACTGCGTACTATTGGGTGGTGTTGTGGTAAAAGCGTGTTATATTGCGCACTAATTTTTTCGAGGTTTTGTTTTATGGTTTTCTCGTCTTCGCAATGAGTAGCAATTAAACATGGCGATTCGGCAAAAATTGCAGCAAGAGTTTTATCATCGTCAACTAACATGTTGCCGGTTGACGAACCCATAAAAACTTTTATTCCGCAAACTTTTTTTGGGTTGGCGTTTTTAACATCGTTAATATTATTGTTAGTAGCCCCTAAGTAAAACGAGTAGTTGGCAAGCGATTTTTGTGCCGCAATGTCGAATTTTTTATTTAGTTCGGTGGCCGATGTTGTTTGGGGGTTTGTGTTTGGCATGTCCATAAACGAAGTAACACCGCCGGCAATTGCAGCGCGCGATTCGGAAAAAATATCGGCTTTATGTGTAAGCCCGGGCTCGCGAAAATGTACCTGGTCGTCGATAACACCCGGGATTGCAATTTTTCCGGTTGCATCAATAACTTGGTCAAAGTTATTATGGGGCGCACCTGCATTGTGGCCAACACTCTCGATAATTTCGTTATTTATAACAATATTACCAATAAACGATATGCCGTTATTATATATGGTGGCATTTTTTATAAGTGTGCGCATTTTTTTAGTTGTTTAATTTATTAACTATTACCCAAATTGAGCTATTGCTACCGACAGTAAATTTACAAAAAAATAAGGCCTGAAAGGTTTTTTTGCCAATCAAGCCTTGTAAAAAAGTTCAACTTAGGTATAATAATTATCGTTTGTAGTTTCGGAAAAGGCTCGACCATTTCATGCTAATAACACCGCCAATGGCTTCGCTAAAAATACCGCCGCTCATTTTCGATTTTCCTTTTTGTCTGTCGGTAAAAATAATGGGTACTTCAACAATATTAAAACCAAATTTATAAGTTGTAAACTTCATTTCAATTTGGAAAGCGTATCCTTTAAATTTTATTTTGTCAAAATCGATAGTTTCGAGCACTTTACGTGTATAACATTTAAACCCGGCGGTAGTGTCTTTAATTTTCATGCCGGTAATAAACCTAACGTAAGCCGACGCGTAATACGACATTAGCACCCTGCCCATAGGCCAGTTTACAACATTAATACCCGATATGTACCTTGAACCTATTGCTAAATCGGCACCATCGACACAAGCCTGGTAAAGGCGGATAAGGTCTTCGGGGTTATGCGAAAAATCGGCATCCATCTCAAAAATATACTCGTACCCTTTTTCGAGTGCCCATTTAAACCCGTCGATGTAGGCGGTACCTAAGCCAAGTTTGCCGGCGCGTTCTTTTATGTGCAGTTGCCCTTGAAATTCGGACATCAATGTTTTTACAATTTGTGCTGTACCGTCGGGGCTGTTGTCTTCAACAATAAGTATATTAAAATTACCATCGAGCGAGAACACTTTACGTATAATTGCTTCAATATTCTCTTTCTCGTTATAGGTTGGTATAATTACAATTTTGCTATTTTGCATTATATATTATTATTATGTTTAAGTTGCGAATATAATAAATAATACCCAAATTGAGCAGTTCGCTCAAACGATTTAGACCCAAATTGAGCTAATCGCTAAATCGATTTAGATTTTGTAAGTATTTCACTGCACTTCGTTGGTGAAACACTACAAAATCTACATCGGGATTATACCTAAATTGAATTTATTACTTGGCTAATTTATAACTTTATTTTGTTGCATTTACAAATTTTTCCTATAGTTATATATGCGCTGGCATGCAAGTTTTGAGCTTATAATTGCCATAGGCAGGCCTGCTCCTGGTATTGTTGAAGCCCCGGTGTAAAACACGTTTTTATATTTTTTGTCGAAATTTTGAGGCCTGAACGCTCCAATTTGCATAAAATTATGTGCCAGCCCAAGCCCGCTGCCTTTATAAAGATTAAATTGCTGTTGCCAGTTTGCGGGGGTGTAAATTGTTTTTGTAACAATGTGTGGTACAATATTTTTATTTATCCGTTTCGAGAAATCGGCAATTATACTGTCAACAATTTGGTCTTTATCGTCCCAGTTTGGTTTTTGCATAAGGTTAGGCACGGGGCAAACAAAAAACAGGGTTTCGCAACCGTCGGGGGCGCAGCCTGTATTAAAACGCGAGAGCACGTTCACGTAATAATATGGTTTTTCGGGTGTATTTGGGTTTGTTAAAACTTTAGCTGCGTAATCCTGATAGTTAGTACCTAAATAGTAATTATGGTGGCCAGCCTGTGGTAATTTACAGTTAACGCCAATGTAAAAAGTTAAGTAGCCCATTGTCCATTTCATTTTATCGAGCCGCTGCTCGGAGTATTTTTTTTGTTTTAAAACTGTGCCCCTAAAAACGGCTGCATCGGCATTTATTAAAAAAATATCGGCAACATGTTTATTCCCGTATTGGTTGGTAAGGTTTGTAATTTTGCCATTAACACTGTCGAACCCGGTAATTTCGGTATTATAAATAATCTCAACATTATGTTTTTTTAGTTCGTTAAGCAAACCGGTAACAATTTGGTACATTCCGCCTTTAACGTTATAGTACCCGTTGTGTTTAAACTCGGTATACGATAATAATGAGTAAATGCCCATAGTATCGAAAGGAGTACGGCCCAAAAAAAATGCTACTAATGATATTATTTGCCGGGCTTGCTCCGATGTAAAATGCAGGCAAACCTGTTGCCAAAAGGTTCGGAATAAAACCGGCAGGTGTGCAGGGTTTACCCGTACCAGTGTTAAAAAATATTGTAAAACACTGTCGAAGTTATTTTTAATAACCAGGTCAACAGTATCGTGAAATAAACTACCTGTTTTTTTAAGGTAACGTTCCATTTTTTGTTCAAAATCAGGCTCAAATTCATTAAACTGGAGTGCAAGTTTTTTAATGTCTTTATACAAAAAAAATGTTTTGCTGTTATTGCTAAAATTAACCGAGTATAGGGGGTCGAGTTCAACAAATTCGAAAGGCAACTTAATGTTACAGTCGCGGGCAAACTCGTCGAACTCGTACGACATGCTAAAAAAGCTTGGCCCGGTATCGAAAGTAAAGCCGTTACTTTTTATTTGGTTAAGCCGTCCGCCGGCTATATTGTTTTTTTCGATAATTTGCACTTTATAACCTTTTGTGGCAAGCCTTAAAGCTGCCGACAGGCCGCCAAGCCCTGAACCTACTACAATTACGTTTTTCATACTTTCGACATTTTTTTTATTAAAGCTGGATATAGCTCGTTTTTAACCCACAAAAATTGTGGTTCAATTTTTAGTATTTCATTATAATACGCGTTGGCCATAGCGTAATTACCAAGTTCGCTATAAGTTTGTGCAATGCTTGTAAGCAAGCTTAAATAGTTCCAGTCGGTTTTTTTTGATATATTACTTTGCCCAAACAATGAGTGTGCAATTAAAAAATGCCCCAAAGCTTTGCTTTTTGACCCGCCAACAGCCGCCGGCATATATAACAGGGCATTTGCATATTGTATTTGTACCATTGCAATTGTTGGCCCTGATTTTATGGCTGAATTAATGTATTTTAAACTCATTGGCCCAAAAACCGGAGCATTATACCAATGCACCCCAACAAGGTAACCATAAAACGACGACTTATAAGCTTGTACCAATGCGGGTTCATAATCAATTTTATCGAGATACTCTAACCTTGTTTCGGCTTTTGATATGTATAATTCTGCTTCGTCCCACTTTTTTTGGCCAATGCACCATGCAACATAACCGTATTCATAGTTTATAAGTTCTAAAAGCAGCTCTGCACTTTTGGTTTCAATTTTGTCGATATGGTTAATAACCTGACGCCACTTACCCATATTATTAGTAATGTAGGCGTTATAAATTTGCTGGTTATATTGAGCCAAAGCCGGTTTAAGTAACAGCAAAATAAGTATAGTTAATATATGTTTCGGCCTTTCCATTTATAGTTTTTATATATTTTATTTTTAAGCGCAAAAAATAGTATTAAAAAAAATGTAATTTGCTGATGCACTGTATATATTATGTTATTTATTACATTTTGCCTGCTTGTAACCGAAATTAACGTGCGCGTAGTTATTGCTACAAATACATATAGAGCAAAAACCCATATTGGTAAATAAATAAATATAAAAACAAAACCTAAAGTTGTAATAAGCCAATAAAAAAATGCTAACAAAAAACTGTTGCCAAAAAAAGCTGTTATATTTTTCGAAAAACCATTAACTCCTTGTTTATAACTTGTGTACATACGACATTTAACAATATTTGTGCTCGCTATGCATGCAATTTTCAGGTTTTGTTTTTTTAACCATCTTGCAATTGCAATGTCTTCGGCTTTTTGATTACGCATAACACTGTGCGGCTGGTATTTAATATAACAACCGGCATTAAACAACATGCATTGGCCGTTGGCTGCCGATAACGAACTAAACGATGAGCGTTGTACAAAAATTAATGGTAATAACGACAAAAGTACCATGTTCATAAAAGGCACGGTAGCCCACTCGCCAGGTGTTTGCATTATTTGTTGCGGAAAAACCGACAGTAACGACAATTTGTGTTTAATGGTGTAAGCTACAAGTTCCGATATACCATTATTATTAATAGTAACATCGGCATCGAGAAACAAATAAAAACTGCCTTTAGCCTGTTGCGCGAGTTTATAACATGCATTGTTTTTGCCAAGCCAACCCAAGGGTAATATATCGGGGTTTATAAGTTTTACACGATTATCGGTACTGGTAAATTTTTTAACAATGTTGGGAGTATTGTCGTCCGAAAAGTCGTTATATACAAGTACTTCGATATTTTTATGTGATTGGTTAACCAAACAGTTCAGCAAAACTGGCAGGTTATTCTCTTCGTTGCGGGCGGGCACCAATACCGATACCAAAATATTACCTGGTAATTTATTACCGGTTAAAGGCTGCCAAAAAACAAAGTTTATAAAGGCAACGCCAAACCTTATTACAGCAAAAAATAGAATAAAAAATACTATATAAATCATTCGGTATTATGTTGTTGATTATGCAGGCATTGGTTGTAAAAAGTATTATAACTTATTTGCAAATTATCGATAGTTTGGTTTTGTGGTGCGTAAGTATCAATATAAACAGTAAGTGTTGGTTTTTTTTGCGATAAATAATCGATAAAAAAAGCTAAAAATATTACTTGCACATTGCTACCGGCTTTTTTTAAAATATGGTAAATGCCAGCATCAAAAATAAAATTGTTATTGTGCATCGAGTTTATTTTGCCCTGTGGAAAAACAAGTACCAGGTTTTTAAAGTTTTTTAGTAACCCAACTGTGTAATCGATAGTTTGGATAATTGATTTTGAATTTTTTTTTACCGAAAAACCTCCACAGTAATTAAAATACCAATGTTTTTTTAGATGTTGGTAAAGCATCATAAAATAAAAATTGCGTTTAAAAATTTTTTGGTTAACATAAAGCGCCCAAAAGCCGTCCCACCAACTAATGTGGTTGGCCACAAGTAAAATTGGCATATTTTTATCGTTAAATTGGCCAACAATATTTACCCCGGCAAAATGTTTTTTAATTTGCCGGTTTGTGTACCATTTAAAAAAGCCAAAAATAATTTTATGGTGCTTAGCTTTTAGTATCATGGCAGTATTTGGTTAAAGCCAATTATTAATACAAAAAATATTACCTGCATTATTAAAATTACCCGCGACATAGAGTTTTGCGTGTTTATTTTAAAAGCCGAAATTATTGTATGTAAAACAAATGCAATAATAAACCACGCTGCGTAGTTTTTTAAAGGTATTATACCATTTTGCCAATGCCACATGTCTAAAATTGGGGCTGCCTGTTCTAAAATAATATCATACACAAGCATTATTAATACACCGCAAAATATTTTTAAAACTTGCGGCCATTTTTTATCATAAATAACCGACGACGATAAATATATTAACAACAACCAGTTTATGCCAATTAGTAAAGGTGTGCCAAGTATTTTAATACCTAAACCAGTGCCATAAACGTAACTGCCAAAAACAATACCTGTGTTAACGCCATACATTTCGACACCAAGCGATAGCGCAAATACAATAAAATAAACCAATACATGTTTTAGCTTAAACCCCGATGGCTGAAATACTACTAAAATAAAACTACTCAACAATAAGGCTAATGGTGTAAGTATTATAAACAAAGGCCTTGTAAAATTTATTATTACACCGGCCGCACCTATAATATAGAACCATATAAAAAACTGAAAAGTTTTTTTTTGTCTGTACTTCAGTTTTTTAATTAAACTATTAAAGTAATTATTCATAATAAAAACTTAAACTAACTGTAATTTATTAACAATAATAGCTTTGGCTAAAATTGCGAATTTAATAGTCCCCGGAATCCTTACACGTTTTTTTGCTAAATGTTCGGCTGGTGTTTTTTTAATTTTGTACAACAGGCACAAGTAATACAAATAAGCTGTAAGAACTGCTAACCTGCAATTTTTTGGCAAAAGTTTTATGCCCTCGTAGGCCTGTTTAAAATCCGATTCAATGTCGGTAATAAGTTGTTGTTTAATATTGTCGTTAATAGTGCTATTAACAAGTTGGTGAAAATAAACCCGGCCAAGTACCATGCTGTCGTCGTTAATGTCGCGCAAAAAATTTACTTTCTGAAAAGCCGAGCCTAATTTCATAGCAGGTTGTTCAAGTTGCTCAAAAAGCTTGTTATTATTACCACAAAAAACTTTTAAACACATTAACCCAACTACATTTGCCGAACCATAAATATAATTGTCGGTTTCGGTTTTTGATGTGTAAACAGTTTTGTGCAAGTCGCACCGCATACTTTGAATAAAAGCATCGATATAATTTTGTGGAATACTGTATTTTTTACTGTAGTATTAAAGGCCTGTAATACCGGATTAGTGCTAATACCATGTCGTTGGGCATCGTAAAAATCAGACTCAAATTTGTTAAGCAAATAATTTTTATCGAAACCGTGAAACGAGTCAACAATTTCGTCGGCAACCCTTACAAAGCCATATATATTATAAATTGCCTGCCTAATTTGGGCATCGAACAGCCGGGTTGCAGTTGAAAACGATGTACTGTAAGTTTGTGTTATTAACCGGTTTGTTTTAAACGAAACATCATGGTATAGTTGCATATAAAAGGGGTTATAATTCTTTTTTGTTGAAAGATAACAAAAACAACAGTTAAAACTATGAGCCCATTATTAATTTTAATTATGGTAATATAATTAAACTTTATTAACTAAAATATTACTACCTAAAGCTTTTTACTATTTACAAAGCCATTGTACCTATTATAACCACAGTATTGTATTTTATTTTTGTTTGCAACTATTAATACAATAAAAGCATCAACCAAAATAATGGTAAAACTACATAGCGCGTATTTTGTGCGTAATATTGAAACTAAAATAAAAGTTTTATATACAATAATTTATTAAAATTAAAACAAATAAGTATGAAAAGATTAACACACATTACATTAATTACAGTTGCAGTAACAACATTATTTTTTTCGGGCTGTACGCTCACTAAACATGCTATGCGCGAACCAAACACGAGAGTTGAATTTAACAAATCGGATTTTGAACTATCGGAGCAGGTTACAGCCAACGCATCGACAACAAAAATATTTTGCATTGACTGGGAAAGGTTGTTTTACAAAGAAACCGGTACAATTGACGGTACGCATCAGCTAATTACATTGGCAAATATACCCGTAGTTGGCAATGTTGTTAGCGACAATACCGCCAATTATGCCTTGTACGAGCTTATGAAAAAATATAAAGGTTACGATGTTGTATTTTACCCACAGTACGAAACATACATTGAAAAGCCCATAGGACTTGGTTTTATATACAAAAAAATAAATGTAACAACAACAGCAAGGCTCGGAAAGCTTAAACAATAGAATCTCTACATCGGGGTTAACCTAAGTAAAGCGTTTGTTTGCTCTGCCACAAACGCTCAACTTAGGTTTAGCTTTCAGTACATTGCTCAGTCGGCACGGTCGAACAAA
>CAZJCR010000080.1:0-15118 GCA_964544385.1 uncultured Bacteroidales bacterium | reverse complement strand
TCTCGTCAAATTTTATACCCTTGCGGTTAATGCCCAGCGCCATCGTCAGTCCGCCAAGTGTCGATAAACCAGCCTCTTTTAAAACAATACGGTGTACCTGGTTGCGGGTTAAAATATTGCCCATACTTTGCCGGCCTTTAATAGCCAGGGTACTAAAGTCGAGCTCAAAAATCAGTTTTTTTAATTTAGGTTTAGGTTTAAGATAAACTTTTATTGTTTCGGCCTCGCCATTTGGGTTTGCAGTAAAATAAACTATTCGCGAGCCATCTTCGCCCTTAGTCAAATCGTACTCTTTATCGCGGGTAACTCCGGTAACAGCAAAGCGTTTCATCATCATAAAACCGTTTTTACCATCGCGGTAAACGCAATTATAAATGGTACGCTGGTCGTTTTTGGCAAACACGTTTACATACAAAATATCTTTACCAACAAAAGCTTTATCGGCAGCTTTAATAACCATGTATTTACCGTCGCGTTTAAACACAATAATGTCGTCAATATCGGAGCAATCGCAAACATACTCCTCTTTTCGCATTATTGGGCCATAACCAACAAAACCCTCTTTGTAGTTACAATAAAGTTTTTCGTTAGCAACAACAACCTTAGTTGCCACAATATTCTCAAAATTCCTTATCTCGGTTTTTCGTTCGCGGCCCTGGCCGTGTTTTTTCTTAATTTGTTTATAATAATTTATAGTATAATCAACAATATTGTTAAGATGGTTTTTAACTTCCTCAATTTCCGATTCAATTTCGAGCAATTTATCTTCGGCTTCGGATGACGAAAATTTAAGTATTCGTCGCATTTTAATCTCGAACAACCGTTTAATATCGTCGTCGTTAACCTGGCGTACAAATTTTGTTATAAATGGCTCTATGCGTTTGTAAATGTGTTTAATAACCGACTCGTAGTCGCGACCCTCTTCGTATTCTTTATCTTTATAGATACGTTGTTCAATAAACAGTTTTTCGAGCGACAGGCTGTGCCATTCCTCTTGAAGTTCGCTAAGCCTTAAAAGCAGTTCGCGCCTGAGTATTTCTTTTGTATTGTCGGCCGAGTGGCGCAACATTTCCGAAACCCCTAAAAACTGCGGCTTATCGTTTTCGATAACGCACGAGTTAGGCGAAATACTGGTTTCGCAATCGGTAAATGCATAAAGGGCATCAATAGTTTTGTCGGGCGATATGCCTGGTATAAGGTGTACCAGTATCTCGGTTTCGGCGGCTGTATTATCGTCAATTTTACGAATTTTAATTTTTCCTTTTTCGTTAGCCTTAATTATCGACTCGATAAGCGTTGAGCTGTTTTTTCCAAAAGGAATATCTTTAATTACGAGTGTTTTTTTGTCGAGTTTTTCGATACGGCTGCGTACTTTTACAACACCACCACGCACCCCGTCGTTGTAACGCGACACATCGACAAGCCCGCCGGTTAAAAAATCGGGGAATATTTCGAAAGGTTTACCCTGCAAATAAAGTATGCAAGCATCAATAAGCTCGTTAAAATTATGGGGTAAAATTTTTGATGCAAGGCCAACTGCAATACCCTCGACACCTTGTGCCAGCAGTAAAGGGAATTTTATTGGCAATGTAACGGGTTCTTTGTTACGCCCGTCGTACGACAGTTTCCACTCGGTAATTTTTGGGCTAAACACCACGTCGAGCGCGAATTTTGACAGCCTTGCCTCGATATAACGTGGCGCGGCTGCGCTGTCGCCGGTAAGCACGTTACCCCAGTTTCCCTGGCAATCGATAAGTAAATCTTTTTGTCCCAACTGTACAAGCGCGTCGCCAATCGACGCGTCGCCATGCGGGTGGAACTGCATTGTATGGCCAATTATGTTTGCCACTTTGTTGTACCGTCCGTCGTCGAGCCTGTACATGCTATGTAAAATACGACGCTGTACAGGTTTTAATCCATCGATAAGGTGCGGCACGGCGCGTTCGAGTATAACGTACGATGCGTAATCGAGAAACCAGTTTTGGTACATGCCGGTAAGGTGCGAAATATGGTGCAGGTTTACAGGTGTTGCGTCGGCCGGGTTATCGGAATGGCCGTTGCCGGGTTTTTCGGTATTGTTGTTCAGTTCGTCGGACATAGGTTAGTTATTATTAATAGGATTGGTTAGTTAACCAAATCCTCTTCAATGCGTAAATTATCGATAATAAAATTTTGACGTTCGGGGGTATTTTTACCCATGTAAAAGTCGAGTAGGTCGTTTATTGAATCGCCTTTTTTAATACGTACCGGTTCAAGCCTAATATCTTTACCAATAAAGTTTACAAACTCGTTTGGCGATATCTCGCCTAAGCCTTTAAACCTTGTAATTTCGGGGTTAGGGCTACACTCTTTAACGGCACGCTGGCGTTCTTCGTCGTTATAACAATAAAATGTTTTCTTTTTGTTGCGTACCCTAAAAAGCGGTGTTTGTAAAATATACAAGTGTTGGTTTTTAATTACATCGGGAAAAAATTGCAAAAAGAACGAAATAAGCAACAATCGTATATGCATTCCATCAACGTCGGCATCGGTAGCAATAATTACATTGTTGTAGCGTATGTTCTCAATGCCCTCTTCAATATTAAGAGCCGATTGTAAAAGGTTAAACTCCTCGTTTTCGTAAACAATTTTTTTTGTAAGCCCGTAGCAGTTCAAAGGTTTGCCACGCAGGCTAAAAACTGCCTGGGTATCAACATTGCGGCATTTTGTTATTGAACCCGATGCCGAGTCGCCCTCGGTAATGAAAATGCTTGTTTCGAGTTTAAGCTGATGGCTTGTATTAAAATGTACCCGGCAATCGCGGAGTTTACGGTTATGCAGGTTTGCTTTTTTTGCACGTTCGCGTGCCAGTTTTTGTATGCCCGACATTGCCTTACGGTCGCGTTCGGCATCTTGAATGCGGTGCAACAATATTTCGGCGGTGTCGGGGTTTTTGTGTAAATAGTCGTCGAGGTGTTTTTTTAAGAAATCGAAAATAAAGTTACGTACCGATACCCCGTTTGGAGTCATATCGCGGCTGCCAAGTTTAGTTTTAGTTTGCGACTCGAACATAGGTTCTTCAACCTTTATGGCAATGGCCGCGCTAATTCCCGAGCGCACGTCGGCGGGCTCAAAATTCTTGTTATAAAATTCGCGAATTGTTTTTACTATGCCCTCGCGAAAAGCGGCAAGATGTGTGCCTCCCTGTGTTGTGTGCTGACCGTTAACAAACGAGTAGTATTCTTCGCTATATTGGTTCCCGTGGGTAATAGCAAGTTCAATATCGGTATCTTTAAGGTGTATAACCGGGTAAAGGCCCTGGGTGTTCATGTAATCGTTGAGCAAGTCGAGCAAGCCGTTACGCGACATGTATTTTTGGCCATTTAAGGTTATTGTAAGCCCCGAGTTCAGGTATGTGTAATTTCGCAAAAGGTTTTCGACATATTCAGATATAAACCGGTAGTTGCCAAACAGCTCATCGTCGGGATAAAAAACTGTTTTAACACCATTTGGTTCGTTAGTTGGCCCAACCGGATAATCGTTAACAATTTTGCCGCGCGAGTAATCAACTTGTTTAACCTGTCCTTCGCGAAAGCTTTTAATATTAAAGTTAACCGATAGCGCGTTAACAGCTTTGATACCAACACCATTAAGCCCAACTGTTTTTTTAAATACCGCGCTGTCGTATTTAGCACCTGTGTTCATTTTCGACGATGCATCAACAAGTTTGCCAAGTGGTATGCCGCGGCCGTAGTCGCGCACCATAACTTCATGGTCGTTAATGGTAATATCAATTTGTTTACCATTTCCCATCATAAACTCGTCAATTGAGTTATCGATAACCTCTTTAAGCAGTATGTATATACCATCGTCGGGCGACGAACCGTCGCCTAATTTGCCAATGTACATACCGGGCCTTAACCTTATATGCTCCTGCCAGTCGAGTGTTTTTATTGAATCTTCAGTGTATTGTGCCGACATTTTACCAAAATTTTGCACAAATATAGTTATTTGGCAATGCTATTGGTATAACAATTTATTAACAAATTATTGGTTATAACTTTTTTATCAGGTTAATTATCAGGCATATATATTAAATAATGATAATTTTCGATAGTTACATACATTAACATTTTTTGTAGTACCTAAAATCCGTAAGCATATTTTTCGAACCACAGAGAGCATAGAGTTAACAGAGAAAAACATCACTGTTTTAAATGAGTCAAACCCAAATTGAGCGATTCGCTCAATCGATTTAGATCCAAATTGAGCTAATGGCTCAATCGATTAAGATTTTGTAAGTATTTCACTACACTTCGTTAGTGAAACACAACAAACTCTACAGTGTGATTATACCTAAGTAAAGCGTTTATTTGCTTCGCTTTAACCACTCAACTTAAGTATTATTTAAAAATTAATAAAGCTCATAACCCTAAAGAAATTGGGCTTATTACCGGGTAACTAATTTACATTTTATAATATAAATTTTGGCATAATATAATTGCTTAGTTTTATTAGTTTAGCGGCACAATTAAACTTTATGCAAAAAAATACACAGCCAAAGCAAATACAAAATAAAAGGGCTTACCACTTTTACAATATTATTGAAACAAAAAATGCAGGCATACAACTTACCGGCAGCGATGTTAAGTTTGCGCGCCATGGCCGGGTTGGCATAACAAACGCGTTTTGTACTTTTATTAACAACGAACTTTACATAAACAACATGCACATTGCCGAACATGTATTTGGTAAAACAGTAACGCAAACAAGCCACACGCAGCGTAAACTACTAATGAAAAGGCGCGAACTCGACAAATGGCAAAAACGGATTACCGATAAAGGCACTAGTATTGTACCACTCAAATTGTTTTTTGCCGACAACGGTTGGCTCAAGGCCGAAATTGCTTTGGTTAAAGGTAAACGCGAATACGATAAACGACAAACGCTTAAACTAACCGACACTAAACGCGAGGTTGATGTCGAGATAAAAAAAAGGCTTACACGCCAATACTAATTTATTGAATAATTATTTTAACAAACCGCGACGATTTTCCGCTTTCAATTTTTATTATATAAACACCTTTATTGAAAGCACTTAAATTTAATTGCGTTAAATTATTATAAATAGTATCACTAAAAACCAAACTACCATTTAAATTATAAACATTTATAATACAACCATTGGCATTGCTAACATAAAACAGGCCTGTACCTGGGTTTGGATAAATATTCGAATCGAATTTATTATTAATAACACTGCTAATTAATTCTAAATTAATAACAGTATCGCTATTTGTTAGTTTAAAAAATCCACTGCGTAAACCTATTTTAACATGTTCAATTTTGTATGTATGGTTTACACCTGCTTCAACTTTCGAAAACCGGACAACGCCAAACTGGTCGGTATAATCATTACCATACCCATCAACTGATACTTTAGCACCTATAAGGCCAATATTGTTAAGGGTAACGTTAAATGTTACCGAATACGAAATAGGCACTAAACTAACCGGGTAATATACGTTTTGCCCGTTTATGGTTATTGAACCAGTGGCTGTTTCGTAATTATTATGGGTAATTTTATAAGACACCGAGTTTTGATTGGCGACGTTATTAATAACTGCTATACCATAGGTATTTGTATATACAGGTTCATAGTTGCCAAGTTCAACCTTGGCGTTTGTAACATTGCCTGTTTTCGATGTTAACTTAAATGTAACACTATTGCCAGCCTTATCTAAATTAATATAAATAGTGGTATCGACACGCGAGTTAACCGTTCCACTAACCTGGTTAAAACCGTCTTTCGACACTAAATAACCATAACTAATGTAAGTGTTTAGCTTATCAAAAAATGCTATCCCAAAACTGTTTGTCAAAATACTACCTGAACTTTCGAGCTCAACAATTGCACCATCAACTGGGGCGTTGTTACTTTGTACATTAAAAGTTAAATTATAAGTAACCGGCAATAAAACAATATTAATAGTAGTATCGGTATATAAATTATTAATAACCGAGTAATAATTTTCGTAACCACTACAAACAACCGAATAGCTAATGTTTTGCCCAACAGCAACATTTGTAAAAACTGTAACACCATTATTATCGGTTGTTTGCCATGGATAATTATCGACACTTACTACAGCACCATCAATAAGATTTAAATTGTTTTTAACAATAAAAGTAATATCGACATTTTGCGATAACAACCCGAAATTTAATATAGTGATAATAAAAAATAGTAACGTGTACTTTATCATAAAACAAAATTAAAAAGCCAAATTTAGTTTAAAAAACATGTAAAAAAACTTAATAACCAAAGTTAATTAATAGCTATAAAAAAATAAACTAAATGATGTTTTAAACCAATAAAATTGAAAAAAGTAAAACCCAAATTGAGCTAATGACTCAATCGATTTAGATTTTGTAAGTATTAAACTACACTTGATTAATGAAACACACAAACTCTATATCGCGATTATACCTAAGTAAAGCGTTTATTTGCCAAGATTTAACCGCTCAACTTAGGTAAAACTCAAATATTCAAAACCGGTAAATAGGGCTAATAACAAATAAAATTGAAAATAATATATAACTTTGCCATCAAAATTCAGAAAAACATATGACATTAATAAAATCCATTTCGGGTATACGCGGCACTATAGGCGGCCAACCCGGCGACGGGTTAAGCCCGGTTGATATTACAAAATATGCATCGGCATATGGACAATGGGTTATTGAAAACAGCAACAAACAAAAAGTAAAAGTTGTAGTTGGCCGCGATGCACGCATATCGGGGGCAATGGTTGCGCAACTTGTAATTGCAACACTTAACGGTATGGGTATCGATGTTGTTGATTTAGGCCTTGCTACCACACCAACAACCGAACTTGCAGTAACCCACTTTAAAGCCGACGGTGGTTTAATTTTAACAGCCAGCCATAACCCTAAACAATGGAATGCCCTTAAACTGCTTAATAAAAATGGTGAATTTTTAACCGCTGCCGAGGGCGAGCGTGTTTTAACAATTGCCCAAACCGACAGCATGACATTTGCCAATGTTGACAACCTTGGCAATACAACTGTTGCCCAAAATTTTGACGACATACATGTTGAACATGTAGTAAACCTTGATTTGGTTGATGTTGAAGCAATAAAAAATGCCGGTTTTAAAATAGTTTTCGACGGAATAAACTCGGTTGGTGGCATTATTTTACCAAAACTATTTAACGCGCTTGGTGTTAAAAACGTTATTGGCTTAAATACCGAAGCTAATGGCCATTTTGCCCACACACCCGAGCCTCTGCCCGAAAACCTTACCCAAATATCGCAGGCAATAACTGAACATAAAGCCAACATTGGCTTTGTTGTTGACCCCGATGTTGACCGACTTGCTATAATAAACGAAGATGGTACAATGTTTGGCGAAGAGTACACTTTAGTTGCTGTTGCCGATTATGTTTTATCGAAAACTCCGGGCAACACGGTTTCGAACCTGTCGTCGACAAGAGCACTTGCCGACATTACAAAAAAATATGGACAAAAATACACTGCCGCCGCGGTTGGCGAAGTAAACGTGGTTGCACAAATGCGCGCTACAAACGCTATTATTGGCGGCGAAGGTAACGGCGGAGTTATTTATCCAACATCGCACGCCGGCCGCGACGCACTGGTTGGTATTGCACTATTTTTAACACATTTGGCAAAAAAACAGTTAAAATGCTCCGAACTACGCAAAACATATCCTGCTTACTTTATATCGAAAAACAAAATTGAACTTACACCACAAATTAATGTCGACAAGGTTTTAGCATCGATAAAAGAAAAATATAAAACCGAAAAAGTTAACGATATTGATGGCGTAAAAATTGATTTTGAACAAGGCTGGGTTCACTTGCGAAAATCGAACACCGAACCAATAATACGCATTTATAGCGAGAGCAACAACGAACCCGCTGCTGCCAAACTTGCACAAAACATTATTAACGACATTAAAAACATAACAAAACTATAAACGTGGGTCGTATTTTAGCTATCGATTTTGGGAAAAAACGTGCCGGTATTGCCATAACCGACCCACTTAAAATAATTGCAAACGGCTTAACAACAGTACCAGCAAACCAAACACTCGGTTTTTTACTAAACTATTGCAAAACCGAACAAGTTGATGTTTTTGTGGTTGGTTATGCCCGCCAAATGGACAATACCGACTCAGAATCGATGAAATATATTAAACCATTTGTACAAAAATTAACAAAACTTTTCCCAAATATTCCCGTTAAAATGGTTGACGAGCGTTTTACATCAAAAATGGCACATCAAGCTATGATTGACGGTGGATTGAAAAAAAAACAACGACAAAACAAAGCACTTGTTGATACAATTAGTGCAACAATAATTTTACAATCGTATATGCAACAAAAAGTATTATAATATTATGATTTTACCAATAACAGTTTACGGGAACCCGGTACTACGAAAAGTATCGCAAGAAATTACACCCGATTACCCCGGCCTAAAACAACTTATCGACGACATGTTTGAAACCATGTATAAGTCGGAGGGCGTTGGCCTGGCTGCACCACAAATTAACAAAAACATAAGGCTTATTGTTATTGATGCTTCGCCATTTGCCGACGACGACCCTGAACTAAAAGATTTTAAATTAGTAATTATTAACCCAACAATTATAGAACGCAGCGGCCCCGATGAGCTGTTTAACGAAGGTTGCCTTAGTTTACCTACAATACGCGAAGATGTAAACAGGCCAACTAAAATTAAAATTAGATACGTTGACGAGAATTTTACCGAACATATTGAAGAGTGGACCGGTATAAAAGCACGCGTGGCACAACACGAGTACGACCATATTGAGGGCAAACTTTTTATTGACCACATATCGCCGCTAAGGCGCAAACTAATTTCGGGAAAACTTAACGCTATTTCGAAAAATAAAATTAAACCCGATTACCGAATTATCTTAAACAAAAAATAAGCGATTAGTTCAATTTGGGTAATAATAAAGTTTTTAAACCGTTTTATTAACAGCTTTATTAAAATATTAAAAATATATTTAACTATAATATTATGTCGAAATATTTATACACTATTACAGCATTAATAATTATTACTTTAATATTTAGTTGCAGCACAAAAAACAAAAGCTTAAACGCTATTGAAAAACTCGAAAAAGAGCTATACAGCAAACCCGAACTCGATAAAAAACTTGCAGCTCAACTTATTGATACTTATGTAGCTTATGCCGACCTAAACAAAAGCGACACAAACTCGGCAATGTACCTATTTAAAGCTGCCGAGCTGGCTATGAACACGCTTGCCGGAAGCCAGTCGGTACTATATTTCGACAAAATTATAAACAACTTTCCAAGTTACAGCAGGGCTGCCGATTGCGTATTTTTAAAAGCTTTTGTTTACGAAAATCAGCTTGGCAACCTCGACGAGGCAAAAAAGTATTACAACGAGTTTATTACAAAATACCCTAACCATATTTTGGTTAAAGATGCAAAAGCATCGTTGCAATTTTTAGGCATGAGCCCCGAAGAGCTTATTAAACACTTTGAAACTGTTAACAACCAATAGATATTTTAGCTAAGCATTTTGCTAACTATGGCACTAACATGTATTTGTGTAGTGTTAAATACTTTTAAATAATTAAAATCGGTTTGGTTTAAAATTAATGGTAATTCGGTACCTCCAAGTATAAGCCCGTCGATATTTTGCTGGTTGTAAATATTATTGGCAATAGCTATTAATTTGCTTTTTGTTACACTGTTAATATTGTTAAAAACCAACTCCTGCATATATTTTTGGTGAATATAATCAATATCGGCAGTATTAGGTACCACAATTTTGAAACCATATTTTGCAGCACAACTATTATAAAAACCCATAGTCATTGTTGACTTTGTGCCAAAAAGGGCAACTTTTTTAAAACCAAGCTCACTAATAACCTTGCATGTTTGTTCAACAATACTAACAAGTTCAATATTAACTTTTTGTGCAATATCATCAAAAACAATATGCGGTGTATTCGACGAAATTGCAACAAACGATACACCTGCTTTTTCAAGTATATTAATTTGTTGTACCATATAATTGGTAAGTTGGTTGTATTGACCTGCCGCTACAAAATTTAAAACATCTGTTAAATTAACACTATTAACAATCAACTCGGGATAATTATCGGATTGTGTAAGTTGTTTAAACTCGTTAATAATAAGCCGGTAATAATCAATTGTCGATTCGGGCCCTACCCCGCCAATTAAACCTGGTTTTTTCATCTTTTTATTTTAATTTTTTATTAGGTTATCTACCACATTTTTATGTGCTTAAAACAAATTATACAAATTACAAAGTAAACTGAGTGGTTTGCTCAATTCTATTATTGTTCACAAAACACTATTCGTAAAACTACATTATAAAGTTAATTACAGTCGGGTATAAAAAGCTAACCCATTATTTTATGATAAATAATTTAGCCACTAACAAAAGTAAAATAATTTATCGTAAAATAAATTTGGCAAAAAAGCTAAAAACTGAGTATCTTTTAATACAAAAAATAACCCGTTTTTTTTTGATTACATAATTAACATGGAACAGTTTTTAAGGCAGCATACCTTTATTAGGCTACTTATACCTTTTATTGCAGGTATTATTGCTGCCGGTTATATGCCACAAATTAACACATGCTATTATATAATTTTTGGTGTTGTAATATTTATTTTGATGTTGATATTTGTTAAATATTTTACTCGTAGTAAAATTTTTGGCATCTTAACAAATGTATTATTTTTTGTAACCGGTTTATACATTACAAGTGTTAACAAACCCACACAGCCGGTTAATAACCAAAATGCAACATTAGTACACGCCTCAACAGTAGGTTACCCAAAACCAAAGCAAAAAGGTTATAGTGTTGAGCTAAAAATACATGCCATAAAACAAGATAAAACATGGGTACAAACCGAACAAAACATAATGGCATTTTTTTGCGCCGACAGTATGAGTGCCCAACTTAAGGCCGGCCAGCAAATTGTTTTTAATTCGGGAATAAAAGGGCAAGCCGGCCGTATGAACCCTTTTGGTTTTGATTATAATGAGTATTTATTTAACAACAATATAACAGGGACAGTATATATAAAAAGTGGGCAGTGGTTAATTGTTAACCACGAAACTACAGGTATAAAAAACATAGCTTTAAACATAAGGCACAAACTAATTGATATACTTAAAAAAAACCACCTTACCGACCAAAACCTTGCTGTTGTTTCGGCATTAGTTTTAGGATATAAAGACGAACTTAGCGCGGCGGTTAAAGATGCATACTCCGCGGCAGGCGCAGTGCATGTACTTGCAGTGTCGGGGTTACATGTTGGTATTATTTTTATGGTACTTAACACTTTGCTTGGCTGGCTCAATAAAAATAAACACACAAACGCCATAAAACAAGTTATTATACTTGTTTGCATTTGGGTTTACGCGTTAATAACAGGGCTGTCGCCATCGGTAATGCGTGCCGCGGTAATGTTCTCGTTTGTTTTGTTGGGCAATATACTTAACAAAAAATCGCACATATATAATTCACTGGCTGCATCGGCATTACTACTATTATTAATAAACCCGCAACTATTGTACAATATAGGTTTTCAGTTATCGTACATGGCAGTTGTTGGTATAGTGTTTTTTGTGCCGTACATAGTTAATTGGGTATACATAAAAAACAAGGCAGGTCATTATTTTTGGC
Source organism: uncultured Bacteroidales bacterium (assembly GCA_964544385.1). GTDB lineage: Bacteria > Bacteroidota > Bacteroidia > Bacteroidales > SZUA-534 > CAZJCR01. The sequence continues at coordinate 3,369 of CAZJCR010000080.1, read as the reverse complement.
AGTTAATATCGGTTTCGCTTTCGGCTCAATTAGCTACCACCCCGCTTACTTTTTACTATTTTAAACAGTTTCCGACTTACTTTTTGTTAACCAATACTTTTGTTGTAATTGCCGGCACAATAATACTTTATGCCGGTTTGTTAATAATTACTGTATCGCCAATATCAATAATTTCGGGATTTTTGGGGCGTGCACTAAATGCTTTTACATTAGTGCTAAACAATACTATAAACGGAATAAGCAATTTACCAAAATCGGTTATTACTAATGTTAGCTTATCGGCCTTCGACAGTGTTTTTTTATACATAATAATAATATCAATAACCACATTTTTTATAAGCAAAAATGCTAAAGCCTTAATTATTTGCATGTTATCGATAATTGTATTACAAACCTGGCCTTTATTATATAATTTTAAAAACTATAACAGGCAAGTATTTTGTGTTTATAGCACGCAACAAAACACAATTATGCATTTTGTAAATGGTTTTAACAGTATTTTATTAACCAGCGACACCACAAATAATAAATACACTAAAAATTTTTATCGCGACGCGCTCGATTACTGGCACATAAAACCAACCAATAATACAACCGTTTTACTTAACGACACCATTATGCTAAATAACTTTTGGTACAATAAAAACCGATGGGTTAACAACAATCAAAAAGGTTTAATTTTGGCCAATAACACTAAGAACCTACAATTAAAAAACAATAATATTTTTATCGATTATGTTTTAGTAACTGAATATACAGCACTAAAACCCTCAAACATTCTTAACAACCTTAATATCGATAAAATAATTGTGGGAGGCACTGTTCCGCAGTATTTAATAACTAACAATAAATTGAATTTACCATCGAACATTGCTACGCATTATGTTAGTACGCAAGGTGCTTATATTAACATAAAACATAAACCCGATAATTAAAAAACCGGTTACTGCTTAATTAATAAGCATGTAACCGGTTAAATATTATTTTTTATGTTTTTAATTAGGCCATAATATAGTTATCATTATTTTTTAGGCATTTTATAACCACGTTGTTTTGCCATATCCTCCATACGTTGTTGGAATTTTGATTTTTGCGGGGCTTTTTTATTTGCCTGTGCAGCTTTTAATTTAGCTAAAACTTCCTCGTCGTTTACGGTTTTACGTATTACCCATGTTTGAATAATTGTAATTAGCAGCGAAACAAAATAGTAATAACTTAACCCCGATGCATAACTGTTAAACCAAAACATCATCATAACCGGCATCATATACATCATAAGCTTCATACCAGGCACTTGTTGGTTACTGGCATTCATTTGCATATTGGCTTTTGTGTAAATAACGTTAACTACTGTCATAAGTAAACAAAACAAGCTTACATGCGAACCATAAAAAGGAATACTAAATGGCAGTTCAAAAATACTATCATACGACGACAGGTCGGTGGCCCATAAAAAGCTCTCCTGACGTAATTCAATTGAGTTAGGGAAAAACCTGAATAAAGCAATAAGTATTGGCATTTGGAACAACATAGGCAAACACCCGCCCATTGGATTAACACCAACTTTTTTATACAAATCCATTGTTGCCTGTTGTTTTTTCATGGCATCTTCGGGCTTCGAGTATTTTTCGGTAACCTTGTCAACTTCGGGTTTAAGGGCTTTCATTTTAGCTGTCGACATGTACGACTTATAGGTAAACGGGAATAATACTATCTTTATAATTATTGTCATTAACAAAATAATTATGCCATAATTACCTATGTACTTTCCAAGCCAGTTAAACAATGGTATTGTAATAAAAACATTTACCCAGCGTATAACACTTCGTCCGAGCGTAACAAGTTCTTCAAGGTCGAGGTTTAGTTTACGTAGTGTTTTGTAATGATTAGGGCCAATATAAAACTGCATGGCAATATTCTCGTTATCTTTACCAGAGTATGGTACAGTAATGGCAGCACTAAATTTTTTCAATAAATTGGCATTAACAATTTCTTTTTCGCTGCGTAACTCGGCACCGCTAAAATAGTCGCCGGCAATAAGTGTAACATTAAAAAACTGTTGTTTGTACGACACCCATTTAAGCCTTGTCGAAATACTCTCACGTACATCGTCGTTACGTTCGCTAAGGTTATCAACATCGCCACCGTGCGATTTATACAATACCGTAGTATTTTGCAGCTCCCAGTCAAAACCTTTTTCAAGACTTTTAATGTAGCTTTCCCATTTTAAATCGATAGCCCCGGTATTCGACGAAATTGTTTTGCCTAAACCTTTTATGTTAACATTAAAATCGACAACATAACTATCGGGCGCCAAAGTATATTCGTATTCAATAAACCTTGAGCTGTCAATTGGTAAAGCAAACACAAGCGATACCGGATTGTCGGTAACATTAAGGTTTTGATTATTGGTGTTGGCTTTAAAAAACAATTCCGAGGTTGAAATATTGCGGTTTTGAGCAAAAAAGTTTAGGCCAAAAATTGTAGAGTCACCATCGAACAAAACCAGCGGCAGCGAGTCGTAACGTTTATAATTTAACAGTTCGGCACTGTAAATGCGCCCGCCAAGTGAGCTAAAGGTTAACTTTACTAAATTGTTTTGTATTGTATAAAATTGTTGTTGCCCGGTAGCAAAAGGGGCAAAATCGCCAAACGAGCTTATATTTTGTTCAATAACAGCCTGTTTAGCCTGTTCATTGTCGTTGGTAATAGTTGCATTTGCCGATGTTTCGGCCTTAAGCAACGCATCGTTAAGCTGTTTTTGGTGAATAACATTTGCAACTGAGTCGCGATACCGTTGTTGTTCGGCAATTTGTTCGGGCGATGGTTTAGTAAAATAGCTCCACAAAAATAGCGTGGCAACTATTAATAATATACCTATCCAAGAATTTTTATCCATATCGTAATTAATATTATTTACAAATTATAATAAAGTAGCTTTAATAAAGCTTACAAAAAGCGGGTGTGGTTTAAGTACAGTACTTTTATACTCGGGGTGGAATTGTGTTCCTAAAAACCATTTATGCCCCGGTATTTCAATAATTTCGACAAGTTTAGTATCGGGGTTTATACCCGATGCTATCATACCGGCCGATTCAAATTGTTCTAAATATTTATCGTTAAACTCGTAGCGATGCCTGTGGCGTTCGTTTACTTTGTCGGTATTGTAGGCTAAAAATGCTTTAGTACCTTTTTTAAGGTTACATGGATACGAGCCTAAACGCATAGTTCCGCCTTTTTCGAGTATTGTTTTTTGCTCTTCCATTATATCGATAACAGGGTAGGCAGTTTTCTCGTCCATCTCAACCGAGTTGGCTTTATCAAAGCCTAAAACATTGCGGGCAAACTCAATAACCGCGCACTGCATAC
>CAZJCR010000079.1:0-15166 GCA_964544385.1 uncultured Bacteroidales bacterium | reverse complement strand
ATGATTCTTGTTCAAATAATTCCTTTTGACTTTGGTGCATACAAACACAAAAATCAACATTACCAACTATTTTAGTGCAATCGTAAATCCAAAAATAGTCTTGTGCTATTTTGTTTTTTAGTTCTTCTTCGCGAATATTGCTATATTTCATCTGTAAATAATTTTAAAGTTAAGGCCTCATAGCTTGCCCCGGTTTATAGGTTGAACACTCAATTAATTTTCATACGTGTTTGTATAAACATTCTACATGGGTGTTTCATACTTTGTAATTTTGTATAAACAATAATTGACAAAGTATAAACTAATTTGCTTAATTAAAAACTACTTTTGGGTAAAAGTTTTAGCTTGGCATAACAAGGCTTATTGTTAACTTTTAAATTGTAATGTTACCTAATAACTACATTTTTCTAAATATTTTTATCATTATTAAGCTTTTCGAATAACTCGGCATTAAAGCTTTCGAGACTTTTGATTTTATGGTTTGCAATGCTATAGTCAATTTTATTATAATTTGCATGTTCGGGAACTGCAACAACTTTCATAAGCGCGGCACGAGCAGCAATAACGCCAAAAACCGAGTCTTCAAAAACCAAACAGTTTTGCACGTTCACGTTAAGTTTGTCGGCTGTAGTAATAAATATTTCGGGGTGTGGTTTGCCAAATCGCATAAATTCGGCACTTTGTATAATTTTAAGTTCTTTTTTAATGTCGAGTTTTTGAGTTACTGCATCAATAATATTATTACCCGATGCCGATGCAAGAGCCATTGGTAACCCTTTTTGCTTAAAAAAGTTTATTGTATTATAAACACCGGGCAAAGCTTGTCCGCTTTGGTTTACAAGGTCAATAACATTATTATTTATTTGTTGTACCGTTTTTTGTATATCAATATTTTTTTGCGGGTAAACACCTGCCCAGTATTTAACCACCTCTTCAACTCGCATACCTGTTGTTTTACGGCAATCGTCGTCGGTAAGGTTTATGCCATAAGTTTCAAAAACTTTAATCTCGCTTGCGCGCCAAAATGGTTCCGAATCGATTAACAACCCGTCCATGTCAAAAATTACTGCTTTAATCATTTTATTGTATAATAAATAAAATAACCGGAACCTGTTTTGCCAGGTTCCGGTTTTATTTTATTGGTTTATCATATTTTTATAAGCTTTCGGCAATTAAAATTATTTTGTTGCGGTTAACTTCAATAATACCGCGTTCAATATCAAAAAATTTTTCAGCACCGTTATCTTCAATAATTTTAACCTTACCTTTTTCTAAAGTCGAAATAATAGGGGCATGGTTTCGTAAAATACCAAACGAGCCTTTAGCGCCGGGTACTATTACCGATTTTACTTTGCCCGAATAAACTTTTTGTTCGGGGTTAATTATTTCAAGGTTCATAAATATATAATTTATTGATAACTATTTTTTTGCATCGGCAATCATTTTTTCGCCTTTTGCTATTGCCTGTTCAATTGTACCAACCAAGTTAAACGCGGCTTCGGGGTATTGGTCAACCTCGCCGTTTAAAATACGGTTAAACCCTTTAATTGTGTCTTCAATTTTAACAAACTCGCCTTTTAAACCTGTAAAAGCCTCGGCCACGTGGAACGGTTGCGACAAAAACCTTTGCACCCGCCTTGCTCGGTGTACAACAAGTTTATCTTCTTCCGACAATTCGTCCATACCAAGTATCGAGATAATATCTTGAAGTTCTTTGTTGCGTTGTAAAATATTAATAACGCGTTGAGCGGTTTCGTAATGTTCTTTACCAACAATATCGGCCGATAAAATGCGCGACGATGAGTCGAGAGGGTCGACAGCAGGGTAAATACCCAGCTCCGAAATTTTGCGGCTAAGAACTGTAGTAGCATCAAGATGGCTAAAAGTTGTAGCCGGGGCGGGGTCGGTAAGGTCGTCGGCAGGTACATAAACTGCTTGTACCGATGTTATTGAGCCGTTTTTTGTTGATGTAATACGCTCTTGCATGTTACCCATCTCGGTAGCCAATGTAGGCTGATAACCTACTGCCGATGGCATTCGGCCTAAAAGTGCCGACACCTCGGAACCTGCTTGTGTAAACCTAAAAATGTTATCGATAAAAAACAAAATATCGCGGCCACCGCTTTTACCGTCGCCGTCGCGGTAACTCTCGGCAACAGTAAGCCCCGACAATGCTACGCGTGCACGTGCGCCGGGCGGTTCGTTCATTTGTCCAAAAACCATGCTTAGCTTTGAGTTTTTGAGTGCGTTTTTATCAACTTTACTTAAGTCCCAACCGCCTTGTTCCATGCTTTTTTTAAATTCTTCGCCATAATCAACAATACCGGCTTCAATCATTTCGCGCAAAAGGTCGTTGCCCTCGCGTGTGCGTTCGCCAACTCCGGCAAAAACCGATATACCCGCGTAACCTAAAGCAATATTATTAATTAGTTCTTGAATAAGTACTGTTTTACCAACGCCTGCTCCGCCAAAAAGGCCAATTTTACCCCCTTTAGCATAAGGTTCAATAAGGTCGATAACTTTAATACCAGTAAATAATACTTCGGTTTCGGTCGACAGGTTTTTAAACTCGGGTGCTGGTTTGTGTATTTCGTACCCGTTTTCTTTTGGTAGTGCGCCAATACCGTCGATAGTGTCGCCGGTAACGTTCATTAACCGCCCGTTAATTTGGGTGCCTATTGGCATTTTTATTGGAGCCCCTGTGGGTTCAACATCCATTCCGCGCCATAAACCGTCGGTTGCCTCCATGGCAATTGTTCGTACTGTTTTTTCGCCAACGTGCTGTTCAACTTCGCATATTAGTTTTGAGCCGTCGGGCCTTGTAATTTCCAAAGCATCTAAAATATTGGGGAGCAGCTCCTCGGTTTCAAAGCTAACGTCCACTACCGGACCTATAATTTGAATTATTTTACCTGTATTTTTTGCCATTTTACCGTTGTTTTATGGTTTTGTATAATTCAGTTCGTTAATTATTTCGGGTTAAAAGTGTTTTGCCTAAGCTTAGTAATTGTTCTTTTTTGTTGCCTGGTAAACCTACTTTGTTTAAACAATCAAAAGCTTTATCGGAGTAATAGTTTGCTTTTTGCAATGTTATATCACTAATATTAAGTGTATTAAATATATCTTTTACTGCTTTAATTTTATCGTCGTTATTAAAATTGGTTTTGTTTATCCAGTTTAATAATTCTGTTTTAATTTGTGTATTGTTTGTTTCGAGTGCTTTTATTAGTAAAAATGTTTTTTTGTTTGATATAATGTCTCCACCAATTTTTTTTCCAAAATTTTCCTGGTTTCCAAAGCTATCAAGCCAATCGTCGATTAATTGAAAAGCCAGACCCAGGTTTATTCCAAAATTGTATAACAAACCGGCATCGGTGTTGTTGGCATTTCCAATAATAGCACCGGCTTTTAAACAAGCAGCAATAAGCACTGCTGTTTTAAGCCTAATCATCTCAATATATTGGTTTTCGGTTACATTATCTTGTTTTTCATATTGCATGTCAAACATTTGACCTTCGCAAATTTCAATAGCTGTTTTATTAAATAATCGTGTAATATCGCGAAAGCAATAGTCGGGTGTTTTGTCAATAAGCTTGTATGCTTCAATCATCATAGCATCGCCCGATAGTATGGCTGTATTATTGTCCCATTTAATATGAACAGTAGGTTTGTTACGCCTAACCGGTGCGTTGTCCATCAGGTCGTCGTGTAAAAGGGTAAAGTTGTGGAACACTTCGAAACCTAAAGCTGGATAAATCGCGGCCTCAATATTTTCAGAGAACATGTTGCAGGCCAATAAAGTTAATAACGGCCTAACTCTTTTTCCGCCATTTTGAAGTGTATATTCAATTGGTTGGTATAAAGCGGCAGGTTCTTGTTTAAACGATAATTTTTTTATGCTGTTTTCAACCAATTTTGTTAGCTCTTCTATTGGCATTTTTTATAATATTTTAATTCAAACAAACCTTTTTCGAGCATCATTTTAATACCGTCTTCAACTTTAATAAGGTTACGGCCTAAAAGAGTTTTCATGTCCGAGTTGTCGGGTTGGCGTCGCCGCATGTCGCCTTCTTTTAGTGGGTCAACAAAAATAATTCTCGATTTTGAACCAGTTGCATTAATAATAATTTCGGCAAGTTCTTTAATTGGTATCTCGCGGTTTCCGCCAATATTAATAACATCGTTAACAAACTTGTTTTCGTAATAAGTTTTTAGGCATGCATCAATATTATCGTCGATATAACAAAATGTGCGTGTTTGCATTCCATCGCCATAAATTGTAATGTCGTTATTGTTTAATGCTGCTAAAATAAACTTGCTTATAACAAAATCGCGGCTTTGCTTTGGCCCATAGGTGTTAAAGAACCTGAAAATTGTATAATCGAGGCCATACTCTTGTTTAAACGACCGCATGTAGGCTTCGCCCACGTTTTTTACTATTGCGTATGGTAACCTACTGTTAAGTGGCGTTGTGTAAACGTTTTGGGGTATTTCAACCGGGTCTCCATAAATTTCGGACGATGATGAAAAGAAAATTCGTTTTACCGATGTATTTTTTGATAACGATAGTATATTTTTTATACCGTCGATATCTTGCAATACTTTTACGGGATTTTCTTGTGTACGAATAACCCCAACTAATGCAGCAAAATGAAAAACAATATCGAATTGGTGCGATGTCATTATTGGTGCCATGTCGCGATAATCGTTAACATCGGCTTTTATAAACTGCCAGTTAGTTTGTGGTAATTCGGGTAGTTTACCAATGTGTCCTGTCGATAAATTATCGATAATAACTACGTAATTATTTGTGTCGCGTATTAGCTTTTCGGCTAATGCACTACCTATAAAACCTGCTCCTCCTGTAACTAATATTTTTGCCATTTTTTATCCTTTAAGTGCTTCGGCACCGCTAACTATTTCTAATATCTCATTTGTTATGGTTGCCTGCCTTGCTTTGTTATATTGTAAATTTAATGCCCTTAACAATGCTGTTGCATTATCGGTTGCTTTGTGCATCGATGTCATACGTGCACCATGTTCGGCGGCATACGATTCGAGTATTGCCCTGTAAAAGCTTATTTTCAACAACTTAGGTATTAACTCTTGTAATATTGCCTCTTTCGATGGTTCAAAAATATAGTCTAACGATAAATCGTTGTTTTTAACTTCAAATTTTTCGACAGGCAAAAACTGCTCGCAAATTATTTCTTGCGATGCTGCATTTTTAAACTGGTTATATATTATGAAAATTTTATCGTACTTTTTTTCAATAAAACTGTCCATAAGGTTTTGTGCAAGTTCCGATACGTTGCTAAATGTAATATTATTGTAAATATCGTTGTGTGCTGAGGTTTCGAAACCTTTTCGTTTAAAAAAATCGGTAGCGTTTTTGCCAATTGTAATTAATTCGGTTTTTCCGAAAAGTTTTTGTTTAGTTTCGGGGTGTTTTTTGTTAATAAGCTCTAATGCCATTTTATTAACATTAGCATTAAAAGCCCCGCACAAACCACGGTTCGAGTTTATTATAACAATTAATACATTTTTATTTCCACGGTCGGCAAGGTACAGGTTATTTTCAATAACCGACAAACACTCAATAAGATGCCCAAATAACTCGTGCAATTTATTATCGTAAGGCCTTATTTTTATAACAGCCTCTTGAGCTTTGCGCAGTTTAGCCGCCGACACCATTTTCATGGCACTGGTTACCTGCCGTGTAGTTTTTACCGATGCAATCCGGGTACGTATCTCTTTTAAATTAGCCATAGTAATTAGTTTACAGTTTATTAACTGTATTTAGCCGAAACCTCGATTACAAGGTTTTTAATTATTTCTTCGGTTTCGGCCGATAAATTGCCTTTCTTAATGTCGTCAAGTGTATCGCGGTGTTTCAGCTCCATTCGTTCAATAAAGTCGGCTTCAAATTCCGATACTTTGTCAACAGGTACATTTGCCAACAAACCTTTAACGCCGCAATAAATAATTGCTATTTGTTTTTCGACAGGCATTGGCATGTATTGTCCTTGTTTTAATATTTCAACGTTTTTTCGCCCTTTGTCTAAAATAGCTTTTGTGGCGGCGTCCATGTCGGAGCCAAATTTCGAAAATGCCTCTAATTCTCTAAATTGTGCCTGGTCAATTTTTAGTGTGCCGGCAATTTTTTTCATTGCTTTAATTTGAGCGTTGCCGCCAACCCTCGACACCGATATACCAACGTTAATTGCGGGCCTGACTCCCGAGTTAAATAAATCCGATTCGAGGAATATTTGCCCGTCGGTAATAGATATAACATTTGTTGGTATGTATGCCGAAACGTCGCCTGCCTGAGTTTCGATAATTGGCAATGCTGTTAACGATCCACCTCCTTTAACCAATGGTTCGCCATTTTCGTCTTTTGCATTGGCCAAAACCGGTGGTAAATCGTTCATTTGCCTTGCAACTTCGTTCGATTCGATAATTTTGGCCGCGCGTTCGAGCAAACGGCTATGGAGGTAAAATACGTCGCCCGGGTATGCTTCGCGGCCAGGTGGCCTGCGTAGCAGTAATGACACTTCGCGGTACGAAACTGCTTGTTTCGACAAGTCGTCGTAAACAACAAGTGCTGCATTTCCTGTATCGCGAAAAAACTCGCCTATTGCTGCCCCGGCAAATGGGGCATTAAATTGCATAGCGGCAGGGTCCGATGCTGTTGCTAAAACTATAACGGTGTATGGCATAGCCCCGGCTTTTTCGAGTGTTTTTGCCACACTTGCCACGGTGGTTCCTTTTTGGCCAATTGCAACGTAAATGCAATAAACCGGTTTACCGTTATCGTAAAATTCTTTTTGGTTAATTATAGTATCTACAGCAATTGCGGTTTTTCCTGTTTGACGGTCGCCAATAATAAGCTCGCGCTGACCCCGCCCAATTGGTGTCATAGCATCAATAGGTTTAAGCCCTGTTTGTAAAGGTTCTTTTACAGGTTGGCGGTAAATAACTCCGGGGGCTTTACGTTCTAATGGCATCTCGTAAAGTTTTCCTTCAATGGGACCTTTGCCGTCAACTGGTTCGCCAATTGTATTAATTATGCGCCCAAGCAAACCCTCGCCAACATTTATCGATGCAATTTTTTTTGTGCGTTTAACAGTATCGCCTTCACGTATCCCTTCTGAAGAGCCCAAGAGTACAGCACCTATGTTATCTTCTTCAAGATTTAAACATATTCCTTTAACCCCGTTGTGGAACTCAATAAGTTCATTTGACTGAACATTTTTCATTCCGTAAATACGCGCAATACCGTCGCCAATAGTTAAAACAGAGCCAACCTCTTCAAGTTCACTGTCGGCTTTAAAGCCTTTAATGTGCTGCTTTAATATTGTCGAAATTTCTGAAGGTCTGATATTTGCCATGCTATTATTTATTAAGTCAATTTCTTGTTTTATATAATTGTTTCATTAAATGTCTTTTTCAATTGTTTTAGTTTGTTAGCAATACTTGCATCAATTTGGTTGTCGTCAATTTGCAAAATGTAGCCTCCAATAATATTAGTGTCCGATTGAGTAGTAAGTTCAATTTTTGCATTAAATTTTTGGCCTAACTCGGTTTCAATTTTTTGTTTTGTAATATCGTTTAGTTCAATTGCTGTTGTAAGTTTTGCTTTTTTTATGTTTTTATACGAGTAATATCGTGACAAAAAATTAAGGCAAATGCCGGGGATAAAATCCTCGCGTTTACTTTCGATAACTATATATAAAAACTGCAAGGTTATTTTATTGAAAGTTTTACCAAATAAACTATCAAAAAATTTTTTTTTGTATGAGGGTTGTACTGTTTTGCTTTTTAATAGTGAAACAAACTCATTATTTACATGTAAAGCCCCGATATTGTCAAAATCGTTTTTTACATGTTCTAACAAACCTTCGTTTAAAGCAACTTCAAAAATTGCTTTGCTATATCGTACCGCTATAGTGCTATGGTCCACTGTATTATATTTATATGTTTTATTAAATGCTTTAAAAACAGTTAAAAGGTAATTATTAATTAATGTTTGTACTGTTAATTAAAGTTTCAATGTATTGTTGTTGGTTTTCGTGAGTAAGTTCTTTTTGTAAAATTTTTGTTGCAATATCAATACTTAATAAGGCTATTTGGTTTTTAATTTCGTTAACTGCTGTTCTTTTTTCGTTTTCAATTGCTTTTTTTGCCAATTCAATAATTTTATCGGCTTCAATTTTGGCCTGTTCTTTAGCTTCGGTAATAATTTTTTCTTTAATATCGCGGGCTTCGAGCAGTATTGTATCGCGTTCAACCTGCGCCTCTTTAAGTATTTGTTCGTTATTGGCTTGTAGTTTAACAAGTTTTTCTTTAGCTTTTTCGGCGGCGTTCATGGCATTTGCAATGCTGTCGTTTCGGCGTTTAACGGCGTGTAAAATTGGACGCCAGGCAAAAACGCGTAAAACAATTAGCAGTACACTAAAAATAATAACCGTCCAAAATACTAATCCAAAAGCGGGTGTTACAATTTCCATAACAATATATGTTTAGTTTGTTGTTTCAGAATAAAACCGGCATAACCAACCGTTAAGCCGGTTTAAATTTTTTAAGCAATAAGCGCAACAACTATTCCAAATAGCGCGGCACCCTCAATAAGTGCTGATGCAATAATCATAGCAGTTTGGATTTGTGAATAAGCCTCGGGCTGCCTTGCAATTGCGTCCATAGCTGAACCACCTATCCGCCCAATGCCAATTGCTGCCCCAATAACAGCAAGCCCTGCACCTATTGCAGCAAATGAAATTCCTGTCATAATGTTTAATTTTAAATTTTAATAATTATTTTAATGATGTTCCTGAACTGCTAACCCAATAAACAATGCCGATAATAGTGTAAAAATATATGCCTGAAGTATTGCTACTAAAAGCTCAAGTATGTCGATAAACAATGCCAATAGTATTGATGCCGGGCTTACCCATGCCGTTTTGAAAATAAATATTAGCGACACAAGGCTTAATACTATAATGTGCCCCGCTGTAATATTTGCAAACAAACGAATCATAAGTGCAAATGGTTTTGATATAATACCAATGAGCTCAACCGGTATCATAATAAAACTTAACCAAATTGGTACGCCTGGTGTTGCAAACACATGTTTCCAATAGTTTTTGTTACCACTAAAATTTATTATTACCATGGTAAATACAGCTAGTGTAAATGTTACTGCAATATTGCCAGTTACATTTGCACCTGTAGGTATAAGACCAAGCATGTTGTTAAACCAAATAAAAAAGAAAACTGTAATTAGGTAGGGTAAATATTTTTGGTATTTATGTTTGCCAATATTTGGTAGTGCTATATCGTCTTTAATAAAAAGTACTATTGGCTCCATAAAACCTTCGATACCTTTGGGTACTTTTGGACCGTTTTTATACCTGTTGCCCATTGGTATAAATATAAGTAATAAAAGTATTGATGCTATAAGCATCGATGCAACGTTTTTTGTTATCGATATGTCGATAGGTTTGGGGTTTGTTATTTTGCCGTTATTATCGGTTAAAATTTGGCCGTTGGTAGTTGCATAAATTTTACCATGGTGCATAATATATTTACGGTTGTCGAAATTAACGGTACTATGCCCGTGGTTAAATTTTGACGACATAAAAACGTCGAGGTGGCCTTTGTAAAAAAGTATTACAGGTAAAGGTATACTTACGGGGTGCACCTGTCCTGTTGCTTTGTCGGTTTTATCAAAAAAATGCCAATAGTATGAGTCACTAATATGGTGCATTATTACCTCGGTAGGGTTAAATTTTTCCTCTTTTGCTTTTGCGTTGGCCGAATCGGCCTGGGTATGACTTGCAAATAAAACGCAGTTTAATATAAGAGTAAATAATATAGTCGACAAAGTTTGTTTAAGAATCATTTTATAGTATTTTCTTTTTGGTAATTAACACTTAAACTTTAAATAGGTTAATATTTTTTTTCGTTTTGTTTAAATTTAAAAATTTATCAGGTAATTGTTGTAATATTTTTTTGGTTTTTTAATTGCGTTCTTAATAAAAATATTATCTCAAAAAAAAGATAGATAAAGAATATTAGCATAAAACTTAAAGCATACGGTTTTGTTAATGGTGTTTTTGGTTTTAGGGCAGGTATTAAAAATAATAAACAAAGCACCGATTTAACAATACTTAATGCCGGGTACAAAAACCCAATATGCTTTGGCCATTTTACAAAAAAAAGCTTTAACACTAAAAAATGCACTAAAGTAGTTGCAGCCATAAACCCAAAAATTATTAAAAGCTGGTTAATGTTAATTTTTATAAATTCGGGAAAAGCCCTTAACACTAATAAAAAAACAAAGCAACTTGCTATAGTTGTAATTGTTAGTTGTGTTATAAAGCTCTTTGTATTTAAATGCATTTATTTATATTTTTTGCCAACCAATATTACCTACAATAATTTTTAAAACAAACTTTAAACGTTAAATTTTTTTTTGTTTGGTAGTAATTATAAAAACAGTTTTAAAACATAGTGTTTGTTTTAAATATGGTTTATCTATATTTTCGCTTCCAAATTTTACTACTTATAAAATAAATATTCCGTAAAGTTAAAGCTAACTACAATATACTATTCAATAAACTATAGCTGTATGGTTAGTTTAAACAAATAAATAACTTAATAATATTGTATATGTGTTTTAAAAATTTGATTTCCACTATTATGGCATTGTCAATACTGCCTTTAATAGTATTTTCGCAAAGTAAAAGTATCCCAACAGGTTACTATAATAGTGCACAAGGCTTGTCGGGTTATGAACTTAAAACTGCTCTGCACCTTATCATAAAAAACGGCCATTCGGCACAGTCGTACGATGCGCTGTATAACGCATACCACGATGGCGACACCGACCCCGAAGATGGTTATGTTTGGGATATGTACTCTGAAAACCCCAACGGCCCCGACCCTTATAACTTTACCCATTATACCGATAAATGTGGTAATTATTCGTCGGAGGGCGATTGTTATAACCGCGAGCATCTTTTCCCTCAGGGTATTTTTAACGAGGCGTCGCCAATGAAAACCGACTATTTCCATGTTGTGCCTACCGACGGTAAGGTTAATGGGATAAGGAGCAGCTACCCGTTTGGGGTAACTAACTCGCCTAATTATACTTCGCAAAATGGCAGTAAACGCGGCCCATGTTCGGCATCGGGTTATTCGGGAACTATTTTTGAGCCAATTGACGAGTTTAAAGGCGATATTGCCCGCAGCATGTTATATTTTGCTACCCGCTACCAAGACAAAGTAACATCATGGAACCACGACATGTTAAACGGTACATCGACACAGGTTTATGCCGACTGGTTTATAGACCTTATGGTTGAATGGCACACAAACGACCCAGTTAGCAACAAAGAAACCGTTCGCAACGATGTTGGTTATAGTTTTCAGGGTAACCGAAACCCATATATTGACCACCCCGAATATGTTAATTTAATTTGGGGCGGTGCCGCAGCAACTGTAATATCGAATATTATTATTAACCCCGAACAGCCCAACCAAAACCAAACTGTTGAGGTTACAGCCACAGTTACAAATCCCGACGGTATTAACTCGGTTAAACTTAAATGGGGCTTTTCGTCACAGCAGCTTACAAATATAATTATTATGGAAAATACCGGCTCGTCGGTTTACCAAACTGTTGAGCCTATTGCGGCAAACGAATTAAACACAACTGTTTACTATATTATCGAAGTTATTGATAATGCATCGGTTACAACAAATTCGCCCGTAAAAAGCTATACTGTTGCCGAACCTGTTGTTGCCCCTTACCAGTTTTTTGCCGATAATTTTGAGGATGGTACATTCGATAAGTGGACAACATACAGCAATTTAGGCGACCAACAATGGGAAATTAGTACAACTTATGGTGTTGATAACAGTAAATGTGCAAAAATAAGCGGTTACAGCTCAGGATATTTCGAAAATACCGACTGGCTTATTACTAAACCAATTAACCTTGCAAATGCAAGCGAAATTGAGTTATCGTTTTACTCGGCATGTAACTATACCGGCCCCGAATTGCAAGTTTTTATAAGTTCCGATTACACCTCAGGCATGCAACCATCAGATGCACAATGGTCGGAGTTATCGGGATACAGCTTGTCGGCAGGCAACTGGGCCTGGACAGAATCGGGGATAATTGACCTGAGCAGTTATACCAACAAAATTGTAAACATTGCATTTGTTTATAATTCGACAGCCACAGGAGCAAAAACATGGGAGGTTGACAATGTTGTTGTTCAAGGCAAACAGGTTAACGATACCGTGCCACCAACTTTTACTATAGTACCAAATAATAATTCGCAAAATGTTTCAATTAACCCGTCGATAATTATACAGTTTAGCGAACCGGTTAAAACCTCGTTTGGAGTTATTGTTAACGACACAATTATAAAAAACCGCACAACTATTCGACAACATAGCACTTTCCAAAATATTTTGTTTAATGTACAATATAACCCTCAAACATTAACAGCTGTTATTGAAACACAAAAATTGCAGTATAACAATGCTTATGAGTTGTTTTTTTTAGCTAATGACATAACCGACATTAACGATAATGTTTTTATTGTCGATTCTGTCAATGTTGTATTTACTACCGCCGAAGCCCCCGATACAACGGCACCAGTAATAAGTATAGTTCCGGCAAACGGAACACAAAATATTGCGTTAAACTCAAAAATTACACTTAACTCGAACGAACCCTTGTATAACAAAAACAACCAGCCAGTTACAAGTTTAAACTTTATTGATAATGTAAAAATTAAACAAGGGAGCCCAACTGGCAACAACGTTAATTATACGGTAAATGTGCCCGCCGGTGGCACTCAGCTGGTTTTTTCGGCTAATAGCCAGTTCGAACCACAAACCAGTTACTATTTTATTATTAATGACAGCACATTTGCCGACCAGTCGGGTAATATTATCGACACTAATATTGTTGTGAGTTTTACTACCGCGGCAATTATCGATACAATAGCCCCCTGTGCTGACACATCAATATTACAAAACGACTTTAAAACAGTTGAGTTTATTTTTAATGAACAAATTTTATGGTTTCAAAACAATAAATCGGTTTTCGATAAAATACAATATTGCGACACATCGTTAACATTTGGCTCACTGCCACAAAACACTTCGGTCGAAATTATCGGAAATAAAATTGCAATAGTATTTGAAAATAAACTACAACTACCTGTAAACCAGTTAAAGTTATTACCAAACAGTATTACCGACATGTCTGGAAACATACTTACAACCCAGGTTTTAACGCCGGTATTTGATGCAACAAAAAGCGATACTTTACCACCAGTTTTTATTGTAACACCTATAATATCATTTGTCAATCACAACTCGGCAGTTTTATCGTTTAATGTAAACGAACCAGCTAAAGTTTTTTATAAAATCCAAAAAAAGGACGGGCCGGTACCATCAATTAGCACCCTTTTATCACAAGAACCATATATTATCGACAACTTGTATAATTCTGGCTCGGTTAGTATCGAAAACTTAGATGCAAAAACCCAATACTCGGCCTACTGTATTTTACAGGATATACATTATATACCAAACACATCGAAATATTTAACTAAAGTTAATTTTACAACAAACGCCAACCCCATACCAAAAATTTATAACCAACTGCAAAATCAGGATTTATGTTCAGGCTCCGATATTAATTTTACAGTATGGACCGACAGCGTTTACCCGGTTAGTTTTAAATGGTATTTTAACAACTCATTAATCGACAACCAAACAACCAACCAACTGTATATAAACAATATTAATACAACTAACGCTGGCAGTTATTATTGCAGGGTTAGCAATGGCATAGCCGATACCGTAACTAATACTGCCATTATAACAATTAAACCAAAATTTGAACTGGGAAATAATATCGACACAGCTTTTGCAACCAATAATACTACATTTAACTTACCCGATTTAATTAAACAAAATACCATCAACAGTTATTGGTTTTCAATACCTGGCAACAACATAATAAATAACACTTTATTTAACCCTGCCGACAGTATACCTGCGCAATACAGCTATTTATACGTTGCCACGGGCGAATGTAACAGCGATACCATTATTGTAAATATTACTTTACGCAATTATCAAAGCATAACAAACCAAAGTATAGCAGGTGCAAAAATTTATCCAAACCCAAATAATGGTTTGTTTAACTTAAATTTATCGGGGTATAGCCTGCCGGTTAGCTGTAACTTATATACTATTGATGGCCGTATAGTTGACAAAAAGATTAATATCAACAACAACACCAGTTTTAATTACGGGTACTTAAAAGCCGGTACATATATGCTCGAAGTTACCGACTATAATAATATTAAAAAAGTTATTCAGGTAATTATAAAATAAACTTACCAAACAAACAATAAACCACATACAAGGCTTACTACACGCGACGTATGTGGTTTATTCTAAAATAATTACAAAAATTAAGGTTATTTGAAATATTTGTGTTTATTTTTGCATCATTAACCTAAAACATACAAAAAGGCTGTTTAATCAAGTAAACCGCGATGTTTATAAACAAAATAAAACATATTGTTGTTAACAACGTTATTTTGAGTAACCCTAAAAACAAACTAAATGGATTTTGACTGGAGCAAGAAACTGGTTTTAATAGCTGAAGACGAACCGGCGAATTATCTTTTTTTAGAAAAAATTTTAAAACCCACCAATGTAAAAATACTACACGCTTTTAATGGTTCCGAGGCTGTTGAAACAGCACTCTCGAACAATAATATCGATTTAGTGCTTATGGATATTTACATGCCCGGGCTTAATGGATTTGAGGCCTGTAACAAAATAAAAACCGCAAAACCCTACATGCCTGTAATAGCACAAACTTGTTACGATAACCAAATTGAAGAGTCGAGGATAAAAAAATCGGAATTTAACGATTACATACGCAAGCCAATAAATATTAACAAACTACTAATAGTTATGCATAAATACCTTGCCCACCAAATTGAGTTAAATTGCCCATGCCAAACTTTTTAAGTAACACCCAAATTGAACTATTAGCTCAAACGATTTATACCCAAATTGAGCGATTCGCTCAATCGATTTAGATTTTGTAAGTATTTCACTA
>CAZJCR010000078.1:0-15187 GCA_964544385.1 uncultured Bacteroidales bacterium | reverse complement strand
TATTGCCGACAATAGCACTAAAGACGGCCGTGCATTAAACCGCAGGGTTGAATTTAAAGTGCTTAGCACCGAATAAATTAACCTATAATTATTACACTATTACCCTAATTGAGCGTTTATTTACTGTGCTTTAACCGCTTAACTTAGGTAAAAATTATAATCAAATAAAAAGGCTGTAAAAAGTATTAGGTTACTTTTTACAGCCTTTTTTATAAAATATATAAGTTTTACCCAAATTGAGCGAAACGCTCAATCGATTTAGAGTTTGTAAGTGTTTCACTGCACTTTGTTGGTGAAACACAACAAACTCTACATAGGGGTTATACCTAAGTAAAGCGTTTGTCCGCATAGCTACAAACCCTTTACTTAGGTTTTAAATAATGCTTTACCTTAACCGCTCAACTTAAGTTATAATTTAGCACTATCGCAAGGCATTTGCCTGTCAACCTTTTTAACTAAACCTTGTAAAACAGTACCTGGGCCAACTTCGGTAAACGAACTGGCTTTGTCGGCAATCATATTTTGCATTGTTTGGGTCCACCTAACAGGCGCGGTAAGTTGTGCCACTAAATTTTTTTTAATTTGAGCCGGGTCGGTAACAGGTTTTGCATCAACATTTTGATAAATTGGACAAACCGGTTTGTTAAACACCGTATTATTTATAGCCTGTTCAAGTTCAACACGGGCTGGCTCCATTAAAGGCGAGTGAAAAGCACCGCCAACGGCAAGCTTTAATGCACGTTTAGCCCCTAAAGCTGTAAGTGTTTCGATAGCTTTGTCGATACCGGCCATTGAACCCGAAATAACCAATTGCCCGGGGCAATTATAATTTGCCGGTACAACAATTTCGGTAATTTCGGCACATGCTTTTTCAACAACATTGTCGTCGAGCCCAAGTATTGCAGCCATTGTCGATGGTTCTTTTTCGCAGGCTTTTTGCATTGCCATGGCGCGTTTACTAACCAAAATCAGGCCGTCGGTAAACGATAATGCACCTGCGGCAACCAATGCCGAGAACTCGCCAAGTGAGTGGCCGGCTACCATCTCGGGTTTAAAACTATCGCCTAAAACTTTGGCTAATATTACCGAGTGTAAAAATATTGCCGGTTGGGTTACTTTTGTTTGTTTAAGGTCTTCGTCGGTTCCGGCAAACATTATGTCGGTAATGTTAAAGCCTAAAATTGTATTCGCTTTATCAAAAAGTTCTTTTGCAACTTCTGAGTTGTCGTAAAGGTCTTTGCCCATTCCAACAAACTGGGCACCCTGCCCCGGAAAAACATAAGCTTTCATCAATATTTGTTTTTAAATTATTAATATCAGATATTTTACTTATAAACAATGCTTTGTATTAATACAATAATGATTTTCGAAGATTCAAAAATTTCTTAAAAAACAGGTCAAATGTAACAAAATTACCTTTACCCTGCTTATTTGTTAAAATGCTTAATAAGCTATTGGTAAAACACGTAAAATGTGGTAGTTAAGTATTGTCAAAACTAAACTACTGGTTTTAACAAAACAGCTTCTAACTTAGGTTTAACGCTTAAATAAAGCATTTTAACTAAATAAAACCCAAATTGAGCGATTCGCTCAATCGATTTAGATTTTGTAAGTATTTTACTGCACTTCGTTGGTGAAATACAACAAACTCTACATCGGGATTATACCTATGTAAAGCGTTTGTTCGCATAGCTCCAACCGCTCAACTTAGGTAAAACATAGTTTAAACAATATCACATAATGCAATTTTGCAACAGCGTTTTTTTAAACCTAATTAACAAATTGAGTAATTTGCATATAAAAAAAACAGCTCTAAATTAAGTTAAGAGCTGTTTTATGTTGGATAAAATAATACCAATACTATGTAAAATATTTTTATCAACGCAAATTCGAGCTAATAAGGTGGAAAAATTCTTCGCGTGTAGCCTGGTTGGCTAAAAAAGTACCGGTAAAAGCCGATGTAGTTGTAACCGAAGTTTGTTTTTCGATACCGCGCATTTGCATGCACATATGTTGTGCCTCAATAACAACTGCCACACCCTGTGGTTGAAGGGTGCGTTGTATACAGTTTTTAATATCGTTAGTAAGCCGTTCCTGTACCTGTAACCGGCGGGCATAAACCTCAACAACACGGGCAATTTTACTAAGGCCGGTAATATTACCATTTGGTATATATGCCACATGTGCTTTACCAAAAAACGGAAGCATATGGTGTTCGCACATACTATAAATCTCAATGTCTTTAACAATAACCATCTGACTATAATCTTCTTTAAACATAGCCGATTTAAGTATTGCATCGGGGTCCGACGAGTAACCATGCGTTAAAAACTGCATTGCTTTTGCAACCCTTAACGGGGTTTTTAGCAAGCCTTCGCGGTTAATATCCTCGCCAAGAGCACTTAAAACCTGCAAATAAAGCTCACTTAGTTTTTGAGTTTTTACATCGTCGTAATGGTCAATACGGGCATATCCAAAATCATCTTCGGGTTTTATCCCATTGTTTAAAATATCCATTGTAAAAAAATTTACTCGCCGTAATATTCGGCAAAATTATTTTCAGTTTCAACAAGTTTTATTTTATGTAACTGAGCGCCAAGCTCAATAACATCGTTTTCAATAAGTCGCCAAATGGCAACAACAATATTTTCGGTCGATACAATCATGTTTTGTAAAAAATCAACCTCAATGTTAAGGTTTTTATGGTCGAGTTTATCAACAACTTTATCTTTAAGTAGTTTGCTTAAATCGTGTAAATTAATAATAACGCCGGTTTGGGGGTTTATTTGACCTTTTACTGTAACAAACAAATCGTAATTATGCCCATGCCAGTTTGGGTTGGCACATTTGCCGTAAATTTTAAAATTATCATCGTCGCTAAGCTTAGGGCTATATAGCCTGTGGGCACTATTAAAACGCTCGCGCCTTGTTAAGTAAACCATAAATTTGTTTAATAAATTACAAATATATTGTATTGATTTGAAAAACCTTTTTTTTTTTCAATTAAACTAAAAAAATTAATATTTACACAATATTTGCAATAATTTATACCTAAGTTTAGCGGTTGGAGCTAAGTTAACAACCGCTTTACTTAAGGTTAACCCTGATTAATTAAACATAATTATTTCACTTACTTTTGTACAACTTTTTTTAACTATTTTGTGTCTTGCCCAAAATCAATTACGTTTGTAAAAATTTATTAATATGATAGTAATAACAGGTGCTGCCGGTTTTATTGGCAGTTGTTTAATAAGTAGGCTAAATGCCGATAATTTTAAAGATATTGTTTTAGTTGATGACTTTAGCAACGAGCAAAAAAATTTGAATTTTGCCAACAAAACCTACTCGCAAAAGGTTGACCGCAACGAGTTTATAAGCTGGATTGATAAAAACCACCGTTTTATACAATTTGTTTTTCATATGGGAGCCCGCTCGGCCACAACAGGTTTTACAAAGCAAGTTTACGACGAGCTTAACCTAAACTATAGCAAAGCAGTTTGGAGCAAATGTATTGAGTATGGGCTGCCTTTGGTTTATGCATCGTCGGCGGCAACATATGGCCTTGGCGAGCATGGTTACAGCGACAATCATGAACTTATACCAAAACTAAAGCCGTTAAACCTATATGGCGAGTCGAAAAACGATTTTGATATTTGGGCTTTATCGCAAAAACAACAGCCATTTTTTTGGGCTGGCTTAAAGTTTTTTAATGTTTATGGCCCAAACGAATACCACAAAGGGCGTATGGCATCGGTAATATTACATGCTTTTAACCAAATAAGCGCAACTGGCAAAATGAAGTTGTTTAAGTCGCACAACCCTAACTATACCGACGGCGGCCAAATACGCGACTTTGTTTATGTTAAAGACTTGTCGGAGGTTATGTTGTTTTTAATGCAACACCGGAAAAATTCGGGTATTTATAATATTGGTACAGGCTTAGGCCGCTCGTTTTTGGACCTTACCATTAACACTTTTAAAAACATGGGCAAACAACCCGATATCGAATTTATTGACACCCCGGTTGATATACGCGACAAGTATCAATACTATACGCAGGCCGACATGTCGAAACTAACAGGAATTGGCTATAATAAAGGGTTTCACTCGTTAGAAGACGGTGTTGCCGATTATGTTAAAAACTATTTAATTAAAGGTGCTTATTATTAGTGCCTTTAATTATTATTACCCAAGTTGAGCGGTTAGCTCAATTGGTTTAAACTTTGAAAGCACTTAACCTGATTAGTAAAACCTGAAAAACTCTACATTGATGTTATAGCTACATAAGGTTTTTTACTTTAACCGTCCAACTTAGGTATTACTAACCTGTATGTCGCGTACTTTAATTTGTATGCTTTTTTTGCCGCGGTAGTTATTTGCCTCAATACTGTAACAAACATCAAAAAGGTTTTTGTTTTTAATAATATCGTAAAAGCCAGCCAGTTTAAACCCAATTGCGGCAAACGATTTACCTGCCGATGCGTCGGTAAGGTACATTCGTAAGTGCTCATTTTCGGGGCCAACGCGTTGGGCAAAGCCAGTATCGTTTACATTTACCGATGCAAAAACCGGCGACATGTTTCCCGGGCCATAGGGTTCAAATTGCTCAAGTATGTTAAAAAAATTGTCGCTAATATTATTAAATGATATTACAGCATCAATTTCAATTTTTTGCACCTCGTTTTCGGGCAAAATATCTTCGGCAACAGCAGCCTCAAAAGCATCGGCAAAAGCCTCAACATTTTCTTCTTTAATAGTTAAACCGGCAGCATACATGTGTCCGCCAAATGTAACAAGCAGGTGTTGACATTTATCGATAGCTTTATAAATATTAAAGCCCGGAACCGAGCGTGCCGAACCGGTAACCATTCCGTTCGATTTTGTAAGTACAATTGTAGGGCGGTAATAATAGTCGATTAACCTTGACGCTACAATACCTATTACACCTTTGTGCCAATGTTCGCGGTAAACAACGGTTGTTTTACGGTTTATCAGGGCAGGGTTTTCGTTAATAATTTGCAACGCCTCTTTAGTAATTGTTGTGTCAAAAAATTTACGTTCGGTATTGTCGCAATCAATGCGGTCGGCTAATTGCGGTAGTTTACACTCGTCGGTAGCAATTAGCAGTTCAACGGCTTGTTTGCCAAGTTCAATACGGCCTGCCGCGTTAATACGGGGTCCTATTTTAAACACAAGGTCGCTAATTTTAAGGTTGCCGGGGTTAAGTCCTGCCACCTCGATAATTGCCTTTAGCCCGTTGCGGGGGTTGCTGTTAAGCTGTTTTAGACCATAGTAGGCCATTATGCGGTTCTCGTCAATAATAGGTACAATATCAGATGCTATGCTTACAACAACTAAATCGAGGTACTCTTGTATGTACCTAAAAGCTATACCGTTGCGTAACGAGTATGCTTGTATAAGTTTAAAGCCAACACCACATGCCGATAGTTCTTTAAAAGGATAGTTACAGTCGTCGCGTTTAGGGTCTAAAATTGCAACGGCAGCAGGCAGTTGTGCTCCAGGTTCGTGATGGTCGACAATAATAAAATCGATATTGCGCTGTCGCCCGTAATCAACTTTTGGTATTGATTTTATGCCACAGTCTAATGCTATTATTAAGCTGCAACCGTTTTGATGTGCAAAATCGATACCTTTGTACGATATTCCATAACCTTCGGTATCGCGGTCGGGTATATAAAATAAAAGGTTTTTTACGCGGCTTTTTAAAAACGAATACATCATACTTACCGATGTAGTGCCGTCAACATCGTAATCGCCATAAACCATAACGCTCTCGTTGTTGTTAATTGCTGTCGAAATACGTTCAACGGCAATCTCCATATCTTTCATTAAAAAAGGGTCGTAAAGGTCGTCGAGACATGGCCTGAAAAAACGCTTTGCGTTTTCGTAATTATTAATGCCGCGCTGTGCCAGCAGGTTTGCTATTGGCCTGCTAACGTTTAATGTGTTTTGTAGGTGTTCAAGTATTGTGGTATCGGCTTCGGGTTTTATTATCCAGTTTTTTTGCATCAGTTTTGATTTCGGTTAACTAACTATAACAATTTAAGGTAAGCTTAATACTTACCTTAATTTAAGCGACCAAAGCTAATTTTTATGGAATTATTGCCCATTTTATGCAATTACGGCCATGCTTTAAAATGCAAAAATACAAATTCAAATTTAAAGTTACCCAAACCATTTATTAACATTGCGTTCACAGGTTAGCTAAAAAGCTCCATATCAAAAACTTGGGCAATGTTTTTTTTTACCATTTGTTTGGCCTGTTCAAAATTTATTTGTTGGCCAAGTTCGTTTTGTATCGACGTTACGCCCTTGTCGGTAAAGCCGCATGGATTAATGTAATTAAAATAACTAAGGTTAGTGTTTACATTAAGTGCAAAGCCATGCATGGTAACAAAACGGCTGGCTTTAACCCCAATAGCGCATATTTTACGGGTTTTGCCGGGGTTATCGGTATCAACCCAAACGCCTGTTGCTCCTTGCAGCCTTTGTGCTTTTATGTTGTATTCGGCTAAGGTATTTATTATGCTTTGTTCAAGCTTGTTTATGTAGTCTTTTAACGGAATTTTAAACAGTTCGAGGTCGATAACCGGGTAACCAACTATTTGTCCCGGGCCATGGTAGGTAATGTCGCCACCGCGGTTTGTGTTAAAATATGTTGCATTAATTTGCTCAAGCAACTGGCTGTTTATTAAAAAGTTGTTTTGGTTGCCGCTTTTGCCAAGTGTAAAAACATGCGGGTGCTCGCAAAATAATAAATGTTGTTGTGCCTTTTGTTTTTCTGTTTTACCGTTAACTATTGCGTTAAACAGGCACTCTTGGTATTGCCATGCTTGTTTATATTCAATTAATCCTAAATCGGTAAATTTAACTTTTATCATAAATTAAGCGTTTACATGGTTATCGGCTTTGTACGACGAACGAACCAGCGGGGCACTCTCGACAAACGAGAAACCTTTATTTAAGCCTTGTGTTTTATACCAATCGAATTTTTGAGGCTCGATATAATCTGCCACAGGGTAATGTTTGCGTGTTGGCTGCAGGTACTGGCCAATAGTAAGTACTTTGCAACCTGCATTGCGCAAGTCGTCCATTGTTTTAAGCACCTCGTCGGTTGTTTCGCCAAGGCCAAGCATAATACCCGATTTTGCAACCAAACCGCTTTTTGCTATTTGCTCAATAACAGTAAGGCTGCGTAAATATTCGGCTCGGCTGCGCACTAATGGGGTAATACGCTCAACGGTTTCGAGATTGTGCGATATAACCTGTGGGGCTGCATTAATTATTTTATCGATAAGTATTTTTTTGCCGTTAAAATCGGGTATAAGAGTTTCGATAGTTATTTTTTTATCCGCGTTTTTTATTGCCAAAATAGTGTTTACCCAGGCTTGAGCCCCATAATCTGGCAGGTCGTCGCGGTCAACCGATGTAATTACGCAATGCCGCAACCCAAGTTTTTTAATTGTTGATGCAAGTTTTTCGGGTTCAAAACTGTCGACAGGCTGTGGTTTACCGGTAGCAACATTGCAAAATTTGCATGCACGGGTGCAAATATCGCCAAGTATCATAAAGGTTGCAGTGCCCCGCTCCCAACATTCGGCAGCGTTTGGGCAATTACCGCTCTCGCAAATAGTGTGTAAACCGCTATTAATAACCAAACCGTTAACATGTTTAAGTGTATTGGTTTTAGGCAAATGTATTTTAAGCCACTCGGGTTTACGTTTTATTTTGTGTTCGTTGCTTTCCATAATATTAAATTATGCCACAAAGTTATAAATTGGATGTAAAAACCTGCTATCGTAAAAAATGTAATATTGTAGTTATTTATGGCAAAAAGGTTATGCCATAAAACAGTATTGTAAAACTTTATATTTTTACAAAAAAATAATTTTAGCAATTAATTAAATTACAACACGTTAACTTTTTAATTCGACAAAAGGTTTTATTAATTGCTATATAAAAGCCTAATGATTATTTTTGCGGCATATTAACACAATTTTTGCCTGTCAAAAAAAAAAAAATAATAATCGAGAGACATGGACCAATATTTAAACGAACTTAATACCCCCCAGCGCGAAGCTGTTATTGCCAAAGATGGCCCAAGCCTTATAATTGCAGGTGCAGGTTCGGGCAAAACGCGGGTACTTACATACCGTATAGCGCATTTACTGGCATCGGGCATTAGCCCATGGGGAATATTGGCCCTAACTTTTACAAACAAAGCAGCCCGCGAGATGCAAAACCGGATTGCTGCCCTTGTTGGCCCCGACCCCGCTGCAGGTTTGTGGATGGGCACTTTTCACTCAATTTTTAGCCGCATTTTGCGGTACGAATCAGAGGCCATCGGGTTTCAATCGTCGTTTACAATTTACGACACTACCGACTCGAAAAGCCTTATAAAAGAACTCCACCTTGACGAAGACGATTATAAACCCGGTTCGGTTTTGGCACGCATATCGATGGCAAAAAACAACCTTATTACCGCCGAAGCTTACCGCGGCAACTTAAACGCCAAAGAGGCCGACCGCGAGAGCAACCGCCCCGATATTTACAAAATTTACGAAATATACTCGCGCAGGTGTAAAATGTCGGGGGCAATGGATTTTGACGACTTGCTTTTATACACCAACATACTTTTTCGCGATAACCCGAAAATTTTAAACAAATACCAAGACAAATTTAAATACATTTTAGTTGACGAGTACCAGGACACTAACTACGCCCAGTACCTTATTATAAAAAAACTAAGCGTGCTGCACAACAATATTACCGTTGTTGGCGACGATGCCCAAAGCATTTACTCGTTCAGGGGAGCAAAAATTGAGAATATTTTAAACTTTAAAAACGACTATCCCCAACATAAACTTTTTAAGCTTGAGCAAAATTACCGCTCAACCCAAACTATTGTTAACGCAGCAAACAGCCTTATTAAAAAAAACGAACGCCAAATTCCAAAAGATATTTACTCCGAAAACGACCATGGACGACCAATTAAAATTATAGAGGCTGTTACCGACAACGAAGAAGGATACCTGGTTTTAACCGACATGTACGAACAAATGGTTAACAACAGGCTTAAATATAACGATTTTGCTATTTTGTACCGTACCAACGCGCAAAGCCGTATTTTTGAAGAAGCCTTGCGAAAACGAAACATGCCTTACAAAATTTATGGCGGGCTGTCGTTTTACCAACGCAAAGAGGTTAAAGACCTTATATCATACTTTAGGGTTACAATTAACCCCAACGACAGCGAAGCAATTAAGCGCGTAATTAATTATCCCGCAAGGGGAATTGGCGCAACTACAATTGGTAAAATTGAAGAAACCGCTGCTTACCACGACATTAGCATTTGGCAGGTTATTACAAACCCCGCAACCTACCCCGCCGGGTTAAACAAAGGTACGCTGGCTAAAATCGAGACTTTTGTCAACCTTATAAAATCGTTTATCGACGAAAAAGACAGTAACGACGCGTTCGACCTGGCCAACCTTATTGCTAACCGCTCGGGCGTTATTAAAGATTTACACTCGGGCGACACGGTTGAAGAGCGTGCAAGGTTCGAAAACATTGAGGAACTTTTAAACAGCGTACGCGATTTTGCCGCCGCAAATTACACCAACAACAACCCCGCAAAACTCGAGAACTTTTTAGAAAACGTGGCACTCCTTACCGACCAGGACAACGACAAAGACGGCGACAAAAACAAAGTTACCCTTATGACCATTCACTCGGCTAAAGGGCTCGAGTTTCCGTACGTTTATGTTGTTGGAATGGAAGAAGAGCTTTTCCCGTCGGGAAAATCGGTACATACACAAACCGAGCTTGAAGAAGAACGCCGGCTTTTTTACGTGGCACTTACACGTGCCGAAGAACGCGTGTGCCTTTCGTATTGCAAAAACAGGTTCAAATTTGGCAAAACAACCGAACCCAAACCAAGCCGTTTTATTAACGAAATTGACAACCAATTTGTCGAAAAAATTAATACCAAGTTTAAAAACAATTTTGGCAACCCCACCGAAAACAACGCATCACAAAAAACTACTAACTTTATTAAACCAATGCGCCCGGGCATTAACCTTGCATCGCGCAATAAAACAACAACAAACACCAATTTTGTTGCCGATAACCCCGAAAATATAAAATCGGGTATGCAGGTTGAACACATGCAATTTGGTATTGGCCGCGTTATTCAAATTGAAGGCGACGCTAACGACCGCAAAGCTTTGGTGTTTTTTCCAACCTTTGGCGAGAAAAAACTGATACTTAAATTTGCCCGTTTAAAAATTGTGTAATAAATTTTGTTTGTTTAGGCCAATTATTAAAACTATTTTTGTTCAAATTTTTATAAATAATGGATTATAACACCTCACGCCGCATGCTCATACTACCCGAATATGGGCGAAACATACAACAAATGGTAAACCACATAAAAACAGTTGAAGACCGCGACGAACGAAACCGCCTTTCAAAAGCTGTTATACAAATTATGGGCAGCATGAACCCTCAATTACGCGATGTATCGGACTTTAAACACAAACTTTGGGACCACTTGGCTATTATATCCGATTTTGACCTTGATATTGATTTACCTTTCGGGATGCCTAAACGTGAAGATATTTTTAAAAAACCCGAAAGGCTACCCTACCGCAAACCCGACGATATTAAATACAAACACTACGGGCGTGTTATTGAAGAGATGATTGATAAAGCCGTTGAATATAACGAAGGCGAAGAAAAAGATACATTGGTTGAGCTTATTGCCAATCAAATGAAAAAATCGTACGTAGTTTGGAACCGCGACAACGCAACCGACGAGCAAATTTTTGAAGACCTCGAACATTTATCGAGAGGAAGGCTAAGGGTTGCCGATGGCGTTAAACTTAAAGATGTCCGCGACCTAATGTCAAAACCGGCTAACAACTCACCGGCTAACAACCGCAAACAACAAAAAACCAACAAAAATCAACAACAAAAAAAACGTATCGGTAAAAAATACTAACATAAAACCCCTGCAATTAAAACAGGGGTTTATTTATTTAAATTTACCAACTTTACATTAATAAAATTTTAGCAGCTATTTAACTCATTAACAAATAATTTACCCCACTCACAAACCCTTTTTGCGTAAGATACTTCTCAATTTGTTTTCGATAAACATGGTGATTTACATAAACAACCACAAACACTTTAGTTGGCGATGGTATGTTTTCGTAAAAAACTACATTGCAATTCAACTGTCGTTTAGTATGTATATCGATAAAAAAATCAATTTCGGTACCTTGTTGCACAAGCTCGTGTACCGCTTTACGCGAAATTTTGCCTGCTCCCCATACTGCTATTTTTGGATAATGCGGGTTAATTTTTTTTAACAATAAATTAGCATAAACAGCCTTTATATAATTAAACGCCTTAACAGCATATTGGCAATTAGTACGGGTAAGCCTTGTATCCGAGTCGTACCATTTAATTAATGGCTTTTCAATTTTGTCGATAACTACCCCGTTATGTAACCACCGTAACCAAAGTTCATAATCTTCAGGGTAATTACCCTGAGTGTAACCGCCATATTGCTGTTCAATACTTTTACGCCACATTGCTGTTGGATTAACAATTGGCGACTCAACAAACCTGTATTTTAAAATGTCGGAGTAACTAATAACCGAGTTTACCCAATTAATATAACGTTTAAAACCGTCGGTACCGGGTTTGTGAGCAACATACTCAACCAAGCCGCCCACAACACCACATTGCGGGTTTTGTAAAAGGTGGTTTACCTGCAACCCGAAACGCGTGGGTAAAGCTTCATCGTCGGCATCGATACGGGCAATAAACTGCCCCAATGCCTGCCGCGAGCCTGCAGTTGAGGCAAATGCCACGCCTTGCCCGGGTTCGTTAATTAATTTAAAACGCTTATCGCGCAATACCCATTCATTAGCAATATCAATACTACTGTCGGTTGAATTGTTGTTTACCAAAATACACTCAAAATTACCAAACGTTTGGTTTGCAACACTTTGTATTGCCCTTGTTAAAGTATTTTGGGCATTATAAAAAGGTAAAACTACCGATAGCAATGGCATAACCATCATGTAGCGGTTTATTTATATTTAATTTTCATTAATAAAATAACAAAAGTAAATATAAAGGTAATGCCGTTGGCAAGTATTATTGGTACATTAAACTCCATAATACCATAAACAAACCACAATATTAAACCAGTGTTAAATATTATGTACATGAATAAAGATATACTTTTGGTGTCTTTGGTACGTATGGTTTTTATAGCCTGTGGTAAAAACGAAACAGTTGTTAATACAGCCGCCATCGACGAAAAAATTGTAGATAGTTCCATTCTCGAATTTTAATTATAAATATGTGGTAAAGGTAGTTTTTTAGAACTGAAACAAATTTATTCCGGTTCGATTATTTCAATTATCACTCGGCGGTTTTTTTGCCTGCCGGCCTCGCTATTGTTGCTGGCTACAGGTTGCGAGCTGCCATAACCGCGGGTTTCGACAACAAAGCGCGATACCCCTTTCGAAAGCAAATAGTACATTACCGATTTTGCCCGCTGCTCCGATAATGTTTGGTTGTAAATATTGGTGCCCGAATTATCGGTATGCCCTGTAATTATAACCTTGTAGCGTGGTTTGTTTTTAAGCAGTTGAGCCAGTTGGTCGAGCTGGTAATGCGATTGTGGTAAAATAACAGCTTTATCGGTTTCAAAATAAAGTTCCGACAACAACATTGGTATATTTGTAATAATTTTGCCCGAAAAAACAACAGGCTCCACCGGTTCAAAATTATCGCAAATTTGGCTGTCGATATTTGTTACCGCATAAACCTCAACCATGTCGATATAATAATATGCCATTGGGCTTATATTAATTGTAGGCATAAGGTTTTCGTCGAATTGTTTATATTTCATGGTTTGGTCGCTCTCAAAATTACCTATAATTAAAAACTGCTCGCCACCTTTGGCAGTGTATGTTCCGCAAATTTGTTGCCATTGGTTTTTATTATCGATAATAGGGTTGCCTAATAAATAAACATGCGGCTTTACCGGAAAATTATGTTTTATATAACCCGACATATCGCTTTGCGAAAAAAAAAGACCTATGCCATTGCATGCTGCAATACTTGTTTGCGCCAAAAAAACATGTACCGATGCATAATAATTTTGGCCGGCTGTTAAAGTATCAAAAAGTTTAACCCTGATATATTCGCGATAAGCTATCTGGTTTTTGTCGTACTGCTCCATGCAACCAATTAAGCCCATGTATGCATTTCCGTTATAAGCATTGGCACTGCCAACCCAGTTAACGGGTACGCCACATTTATGGGCACAGGCATTAAAATAATCGGGGGTGCCCTGCGTTGGCGAGTCCCAATAATAAACATAACGTTCGCGCTGATGTCCAACGTAATCGCTTGGGCAAGTGTAAAACTGCTCGAAACTTGGGTTAGGGACTAAATTATTGTTTTGTGTGTAAGTATTTTTACAACACAAACAAAACAACAAAACAATGCACGTTTTATAACACGTCATCGGTAAGCGGGTCGTCAACAAAACTATTGTCGTATAAAAAGTTATTGTACGGGTATCGTAGTTCGTGAATTTCGCGCACTTTAGCGTAAACATGCTTTTTAAACTCGTCGATATTTTGTTTATGCTTTGCCGAAATAAAAATGCATGCAATGTTATCGCGGTTAATCCATGTTCGTTTAAGCTCGTCGAGCGTAAGGTTACGGTCGGTCGATGGTGTTAGGTCGTCTTCGTCTTTTTTTTCGAAAGTATATGCATCAATTTTATTAAATACAAGGTATGTTGGTTTGTTTCCCGATTCAATATCGTGTAAAGTTTGGTTAACCACATTAATTTGCTCTTCAAAATTTGGGTGCGAAATATCGACAACATGCAGCAAAATATCGGCCTCGCGCACCTCGTCGAGAGTACTTTTAAACGATTCGACCAAATCGTGTGGCAATTTACGTATAAACCCTACCGTATCGGATAGTAAAAAAGGCAGGTTATCGACAACAACCTTGCGCACCGTAGTGTCGAGTGTTGCAAAAAGTTTATTTTCGGCAAATACATCGCTTTTGCTAAGCATGTTCATAATTGTGCTTTTACCAACGTTTGTATATCCAACCAAAGCCACGCGTACAAGTTGTGCCCTGTTTTTGCGCTGGGTAACCATTTGTTTGTCAATTTTTTGTAGCTGTTCCTTAAGCCTTGCAATTTTGTCGCGAATAATACGGCGGTCGGTTTCAATCTCGGTTTCGCCGGGGCCGCGCATTCCAATACCGCCCCTTTGCCGTTCAAGGTGTGTCCACATTCGGGTTAAACGTGGCAATAAATATTGGTATTGGGCAAGCTCAACCTGTACTTTTGCATGTGCAGTACGAGCACGTTGCGCAAAAATATCGAGAATAAGATTGGTGCGGTCTAACACCCTGGCTTTAAAAAGTTTCTCGATATTTCGTAATTGAGTTGGCGTAAGTTCGTCGTCAAAAATTATAAGATTAATATCGGCATCATCAATAAAGGTAGTTATTTCGTCAATTTTGCCACTGCCAACAAAAGTTTTTGGGTTTGGTTTGTCGAGTTTTTGCGTAAAACGCCGCACAGGAATAGCCCCTGCAGTTTCGGTTAAAAAAGCAAGTTCGTCAAGGTATTCTTCAACCTGTTTTTCGTCCTGGTCCTGGTTTATAACCCCAACCAGCACTGCGCGGTCGGGTTCGTGTTCGGTACTGTAGTATGGTTGCCCCATTTATAATAAAATTTTAATGCAAATATTAGCATTTTTTATCAACCATAATAATATATAATAACATAGCTGCAATTTTGTTATAAATACATATTGGCAACTTGCGTAAAACAAGGTTATTACAAATAATTGCAAATACTATATACCTAATAATGTGGCTGTTAAAAACCACAACAATCAACTTTAAAAAAAATAAAGGCAAAAAGTTTTGCTATATAAAAAAATAATTATCTTTGCACCACCAAAAAACGAGCGGATGTGTCGTAATTGGTAGCCGAGCCAGACTTAGGATCTGGTGCCGTGAGGCGTGGGGGTTCGAGTCCCTTCATCCGCACCAATATTACAAAACCGCCATACGGGTAAACTGTTTGGCGGTTTTTTAAGTTTTGGTA
>CAZJCR010000077.1:0-15304 GCA_964544385.1 uncultured Bacteroidales bacterium | reverse complement strand
GCGGTTAAAGCGCAGCAAATAAACGCTTTACTTAGGTATAATTTGGGTTTAAATTGATTGAGCAAATAGCTCAATTTGGGTAATACTGTATTTTGCTTAACTAAAACTATTGGCAATACTAATTGTAAAGTTTACTTTTTTAAAATATTGTTACAAGTAAATTTGTAGCTTAAATAGTTGTATATTAATAGTATAACTACCCCTAAATAAAAAATGGTATTTTGGTTGTTTATGGTGTTTATAAATTTAAATACCCAAAATGCCGGTAATATTGCCAATAAGTTCTTAAAGGGAGTGTCGACAAAAAATATTGCAATTGGTAATATAATAGTTATGTTAACGGCTTTTAAATATGTTAATCCTTCAACTTTGTTTTTTGCCAGCGTAACCATTATTAGCAGCATTGCCGGTACCGACAGTACGCATAAAATATCTAATTTAATTGCCTGAAATAATGGTAAAATATAAAACCCGTTAAATTGTAAAATTAAAAAACCGGTAAATAGGCTAAAAAGGCTCATGTATGCTAATCGCGTAAGCAAAATGCCCGATATCGATACGGGTGTTATTTTTATTGCCTCAAATATGTTTTGGTCTTTCTCGTCGAGTAATAAAAATGTTACCAAAAACAGTGGGAACGACGCATTTAGTATCGAAAAAAGACCAATAATTATTTTGTAATACAAGCTTATTGGCTGGTAAATATTTGCCAACATTGGAACGCCTAACCGCAAAACAAAAAGTATAATTACTGGTACAATTGTTAGCATAAGTAAGGTTGGGTCGCGCTTTATGCTTTTAGCATCGTATAATATTATGTTAAAATATTTTTTCATTATAGTTGTTTAGTTTTAAGCATTACTTTTTATCTGTTTTAACAGCATTTTATTAGCATAAAATGCTGTTATTATTATACTAAATATTAAGTATAAAAGCGCGTATATTATTTGCCAGTTATTAACATATGTTACCGATGCCGAAAATAGTATAATGCAAGGCTGGGTTGGTATTAAATACATAGCCCAATGGTTAAAAACATTAAAAAAGCTTAAAAACGGTAAACATGCCGGGGCTAAAACTATAGGCATAAGTAAAATAAACTGGTTAAAATTGTTAACAAACGACACGCCTATAATACCAATAAACACAAACAAAACCGACGATAATATAACTGCAGCAACAAACCATATTATGTTAAAATAATTTGGTTGTGCCGATAATATTATTGCTGTACTACATGTTAAAGCTAAAACTGTAAAAACAATAGCTTTTGATATAATATATTGCATAACGGTTACCGGGGTTGTAAACAATGCCATGTTTGTACGCGAAACTTTGTCGAATAAAATAATTATGGCTGTAAACAAAAAACCGTACATAACCGGGTCGCTAAAAATTAGTAGTGTAATAGTTTTTTCGATACCGGTAGCCTGCAAAAACAATAATGCCGTGCAATATATTATGGTAATAATTGTTGCAATTGCCACAATACCGTATTTGTAAATTATTACAAAATCCCACTTAATTAGTTTTAGTAAAGTATTCATAATTAATCGGGTAAGGTAAGTGTTTGTCCGGTTGTTTTAATAAAAACATCGTCGAGCGATGCCTCGCACGAGTGCATGCTTACAATTTTGTATGTTTTAATTATGTTTAAAAAGGCTGAGTTATTAGCCAGGTTTTGCAAGCTAAAGCTTTCGGTTTTTACCTGGCCATTAATAAACTGAACGTTTAAAACAGGTTTACCATATTCAATTTTTAGTTTTTGTGGTGGCCCTTCGGTTTTAATTTGGCCGTTTGTAATAAATGCCACGCGGTCGCAAAGCTGTTCGGCATCGTTCATATTATGCGTAGTTAAAAAAATTGTTTTACCCTGGCTTTTAAGTTCAAGAATAAAGTTTTTTATGTTACGGGCATTAATGGGGTCGAGCCCCGATGTAGGTTCGTCAAAAAACAATATGTCGGGGTTGTGTACCAAAGCGCGTATAAAATTCAGGCGCATTTTCATACCTTTCGAGTAAGTTTCGGTTTTTTTATTGGCGGCATCGGTTAGCCCAACCCTCTCTAATAGTTGGTTTAAATTGGCAGTTGGCTTGTTGTACATCGATGCAAAAAGCCTTAAATTTTCGATACCGGTAAGTTTAGCGTAGTGGTTTGGCAGTTCAAAGCCCACGCCAATATTGTTATAAAAACTGTTATTACAGTTTTTAAGTTCGTGCCCCATTATTTGTACTTTCCCGTTGTAGCCATGTAAAATACGGGTTAAAATTTTTTGGGTTGTGCTTTTCCCTGCGCCGCTTGGGCCTAAAAATCCATAAATTTCAGCTTTACCAATTTCAAAGCTTATGTTTTTAATTGTATTACTGCTTTGTTTATTGTAAGCAAATGTAAGGTTTTGTACTTTAATCATGGTAATTATTGTTTTAATTGTATCCCGGTTTTTAGCATATCAACAACCTGGTTTATAATTATATTTAACTCGGTTTGCTGCAGGTTATGCACGGGCATATTATTGTTAATATTGTTAACAGGGTTAATGTTGTATTTGTACACAACATAGTCGTACAGCCATAGTTGCATGTTAAAAATACTAAAAGCCATAAGGTTGGTATCGTATTGGGCTAATTGGTTTTTAAATTTTGGCAGGGTAATAATTAGCTTAGTTTGTTCAATTATATTATCAATAAGTGATTTTATAAGAGCCGAAACCTCGCTATTATCGCGTTCGTGCATTACGCGGTGTAAAAAAGCCCCAATAACAGGGTTTTCAATATCAAATTTTATTTTATTTATAAAGTTTTGTTTTAGCAGTTCAAAAAAGTCAATACCTGGTTGTTCAATAAGTAAATTAAGTTTTGATAAACGTTGTTCGGTAGCGTTTTTGAGTAAATAAGCGTATAAACTTTTTTTGCTGTCAAAATACCTGTAAAACGAACCTTTGGCTATGTTCAGTTTTTTTATTATTACGCTTAGCGATGTGCTTTGATAGCCGTTTAGCCCAAACTCTTTATAAGCAGTTGTCAAAATTTGGGTTTGCCGTTGTGTGCTAAGGTTTTTAAATGTTTGTAATGCCATAATTATTTTTTAAGCGACTGTATGGTCGCAAATATATGTAAAAAAAGCGACCTTGTAGTCGCGTAAGTAAATAAAAATATATTTTTCAAAATAAATTTCAAAAACCGCCTAATGTTTCAACCAATAGTTTGGTGTTAGTTTATTTTAAGCACTTGTAAACAAACACAAATTAATTTAACATAAGTTAGTGTTTTAAAGATAATTTTAACCCGAGCCAAAAATATTGGGTGATTATAATGTTCCCGGGGCTTTAAAAGTCCCTTTTGGGCCTGCAATTTTCGTAACTGAAAAGGGCAGGCCTTTTTAGTTTCCTAATAAAATAAATCCGGCCCAGTCAACGGGCAAAAAGCCTTTATTAATACAATCAATTTTAGCAAGGCGCAAAGCCTGGGCATAACTAATATTGTTAGCCAGTAAATGTTTGTAAAAAGCCACC
The DNA here is from genome assembly GCA_964544385.1 of uncultured Bacteroidales bacterium. Lineage (GTDB taxonomy): Bacteria > Bacteroidota > Bacteroidia > Bacteroidales > SZUA-534 > CAZJCR01. Next base: position 11,793 of record CAZJCR010000077.1, on the reverse strand, counting down.
ATAAGTTCTTTTGTGTGTTGGTCGTTAACTTTCCAAAGGCTTGCAATAACATTTGGCACCCCGGCGTAAATAAAACCTCGGGGCAAAGCCATAACACCTTCGCCTTCGATAATTTTACCCGAGCCGGTTTTACATGCCGACAACACAACAAGGTTTGCATTTGTGTTAAGGTTGTATAACTCGTTGGTAAATAATATGTTTTGCAATAAACTGTCGGACGCGTTTTTGTAAAAAAACAGCCCCGAGTTGTTTATATTGGTGTTACTGGCAAACCCATGTGTTGCAATATGTACAATGTTTGGTTTATGCAGGTTTTTAATAAAATTTTGTTTTGTAGCGTTTGCACCAGTTAGCGATATGTATTTTTTACCATGTTTTTCGAGTAGTTTGTTAATGTCGGTAACCTCTTGGTTAGCAAATGGTAAGCTTGTAAGGTTTTCAAATTCAATATCGGGGCATAAGTTGCGCAGCGACAATTGGTTAGTTACATTGTTATTATTATTGTAAGGTGTTATTGTAAGTACAAACTGCCCGTTTTGGGTTGGGGTATTTATTTTGCTTTGATACCAAAGCCTTAACGAGTAATGGTAAGTTATTGTATTTTGGTTTATTAACATATTTATGCTGTCGGAAAAAATACATTCAAAAGGCAGTTTTTGCAGGTTGCCATTTGCTATTATTGTAATATTACACCCTGGTTTTATAAACGGGCGCAGTAAATAATTGTATAATGTTGTGTTAATTTTATTGGGTAGGTATTTATTGCCTGTTTTTATATCGCGTGTAAAACTATCTAAACAGTTTAAAATTGTATCGGCATTATAAATATTGTGTTTAATTAGTTTGTTGCTTAAAGCAAATACTATTAGGTTGTTATTATTGTTAATAAATTTATAATATAGTAATACACTGTTACTGTCAATATTATTCTGAATATCGTAAATGTTGTATTGTTTAATAGTGTTAAGGTTGTTGTTATCGTTGGTTTTAAATTCATTAATAAGTTTCGATTTATAGTAAAAAACCGAATCGTTAAAATGGGTTGTATTTTTAAATTTCGATTCAATTTGGTTTATTTTTGAGCGGTATTCAAGCTGATAAAAAGCATTCGAACTGTTATTTTTTGTCGATATTAAGTAATTAAGATAGTTTGCCGATGCTTTTTCGAAAAAGTCGAGCGACTTGTATAAGTAGGTAGAATCGTTGGTAATATTAAATTTTGTTAAAGCAAAATGCGACGATATATCGGCAAGGGTTTGGTACCTTTTAGAGTTTTGCATACCAGCAAATACAGTGAGCGATTTGTTGTTAAACGCGTTCAACAGCGAGTCGAGTAAATTGCAATGGTTAAGCCCGTAGTTTAGTATTTGAGGGTTCGCGTTTTGTTTATACAAGTTATAGTACGATAGTATTTTAAGCTCGATAAGGGTATATGTAAGGTCGAATTTTTCGAAATTAGTAATTACCGGAACCTGGTGTATCGATTCAAATTTGGTTTTTTCGGCAAAAAACAAACTTTGCTGCAGGTAATATAAAGCACTATCGTATTTTTGCCATTCGTAATAAAGGTGGCCAAGCGAGTATAAATATTTATCTTTTAAAGGGTAATTAATTCCCCATTTTTTTTGTGCAATATTTTCAAAGCTATCATAACAAAGTTTTGCTTGTTCAAAATTTTTAGTGTCGCGGTAAAGCTGCCCAAGGTACATATTGGCCGAAAGTTGCATAAGGCTGCTTGCTCCATATGCCGCGGTTATAATTTTGTGAGCTTTTACAAAATAATTTTCGGCCAGTTGTAAATTGCCCGATAACCGGTAAAGGTCGCCCAGGCGTATATAAAGGTCGTATATTTTTGTGTCGTGGTACTTTTTGTCAAAAGCATTTTGTTCGGCAAGCTTAAAGTAAGTTAAAGCTGTTTCAGTGTCGTTAAGGTAGTTTGAGTAATTAATGCCAAGTTTTTGTAACGATTCAAAATAAATATGGCTGTTGGTAAAGCCGCCCTTTTCGCAATAATATATTACGGCTTTGTACATTTCAATGCGGCTGTCAATTTGCACCACATCGAGCCTGCTGGCAATAATAAAATAATAGGTTGCCATGTTGTAATTGCCGGGCCTGTTTTTAACTGCTTCCAGCGCGTTGTTGTAATAATTACTGGCAAGTGCATGGCTGTTAAACCGCTCAAGGTGCATGGCTGCAAATAAATAGGTGTTTGCCAGTACCGATGGATATTTGCCGTTAATTATCAATAAATTAATTGCCCTGTTGTAATATTCGAGTGTTAATTGCGGTTTGCCTATAAAATAATAAGCATTGGCCGCAAACCGTAGTATCGATATGTATTCAATATTTGTTGTGTCAATTTTATTCTGTACAAAGTTTATTGTTTGTTCCATATTAAAAATTGCCTCGGGCATGCGGTTGTTATCGCCCAATGTTTTCGATTTAAACTCGCCCAAAAATGTATATCCGGGCCAGTTATTTTGTTTGGCGTAAATGTTTTTTAACGAATCAATAAAAAATACCGCGCTGTCGGCATTGTTGTTTTTATAATAGTTTAGTGCTTTTTCCCAAATATCTTTTTCGGTTGGTTGATACCTTAAATGTTTATATAACAAAGGGTATTGGGCGCTGGTAAGTTTAATTATCGATAAAAAAACTAAAACTAAAACATTTTTTAACATACTTGTGCTATTTAACTTGTGTTTACAAATAAACCAAAATAATTCTAAAATTACTATTACCCAAATTGAGCGATTCGCTTTGTTATAGTGCAATATTATTGTTAATTACACTTTCGGGTTTAGTTTTAGTTGATTTTACTAATGCAAATAATGTTAGCTAACATACAGTAATACAGCAAAATAAAATAATTATTATTGAGTTTGGCGAATAAAAAAACAACTCTTTTTTTCAAAAATAAATTTTTATTGCAACCAATAACCCGAGAAATAAAGGATACACTCCGGGAACTATTTCTCAATTAAGTATTAATTATTAAATATTTTGAGAAATGAAGAGACTTTTATTAATGTCAGTTACCTTGATTGGTGCAATGACTGTTATGGCTCAAAGCATAAAAGGGCCCGATGCCATAACGTATTTTCAGGCTCCGGCAACAGGCGTAAAGTTTGCTAAAGCCGATGTTTATATTAAACACGATAATGTTTTGGAACAAGCAAAACTCGATGAACAAAAGGAAAAAAACTCGGCCATGGGCGCAAAATTTGGTGCACTTGGTACTGCTGTCGCAAATACAGCTAATGCCGGTTTAACAATGCTTAAAAAACTCGAGAATGCAACTAAAGAGTTTCAGGACGAAAAAGGACGTTTTGCTGTTTGGAATTTTGTTCCTAACTATATTATTGCAAAACCCGAGAACAATAATGCTGTAATTGTTGAGGTATTTGTTTTAAACGAACCCGACCCATCGCCAGGTACACGCATGCCTACTACTGCCGATAAAGACGGTTATTACGATGTTCCTTATTACATTAACTGCCGTTACAAAATTAGCGACCCCCGTGGAAATCTTATTCACGAAGACAATTTGGGCGTTTTGTCGGGTACTCAAAAAACAAAAAACTACACACCCCCAAAACCAGCTCAACCAGGTATTACTGTAACTGTTGAAGAGAGCGACGAACTTACAGCAAGTGAACGCATTGGTATTAACAAAGCTTACAACCGTGTTCGCCAGGAGGTTTTTGCAAATTACGGGTTTGGTCAGTTTTCGGCACCAATTAAACTTGGTGTGGTTAACGAAATTAAAGCATCAAAAAAACTTATTAAACCTACACTTGCTATTTTCGAGAATAAACAAGGCTTACTGCTTAGTAAAGACGAAAAAGCAAAAGTACAAGAGTTTGTTGACATACTTGAAGCCGGCTTGGCATCAACAAGCGATAAAACACGCTGGGTAGCTTATCACAACCTTTCGGTTTGCTATGCCTGGCTCGAAAACCCCGAAAAAGCTAAAGATGCTTACACAAAATATGCTGCCGAGATAAAAGAAACACTCGACAAAATGGATTGCTGGAACAAAATTTTGCAAGGCAAAATGAAAGCTAAAGAGATGAAAGAAAAAACCGGTTCGACTTTTATTGGAATGAAAGACCAAAAAAAATACGAACAGTATAACAACATAAAATGCTTTGTTAACAATTATGCTGCAGGCGCAAAACGTTACGAGAAACTGTTTAGCGTTATTAATCGCGACCTTGCCAAATTTGTCGACTATTATGCCCACAACGACTTAATGTGCCAGCTTTTCGAAATTGATTACCCGTTCCAATTTTTACCACTTAACGATTTTTATGGCGCACCTAAAGCCATGGAGGGCACATTATCTAAAGACGGTGTTGACCCTATTGAGTTCCAGGTGAAATTCGACAGCAAACGCCGTATCAAAGAACTTACCGCCGACCAATCGATGAAAACCGAAGACGGTAAAACCGAACGCCTTAAAACCCGCGAAATTAAACCTCAGTATAACGACAATGGCGAGTATACTACAATTATTACCGACGCAGGTTCGTGGCAACGCTCGGTTGGCTCAAACAGCTACTTTTATAAACTAAACTCGGTTTACGACCCACTTAGCGAGAAAACTTTCGGTAAAGCCGGAAACATTACTAAAGCAGCAGGTTTCCTTGGCGACCGCCAATCGTCGGAAGGTGTACAACTTAAAGTTGATTTAGATGGTAACATTACATTTACAGGCGAGGCCGATTACTTTAAAATGAACGCTTTGTTTAAAGAGATGCTTATGGCAAACGGTATTGAATACAAACGCGCCGACACTAAAGCCAAATTTACTACCAAAGCTAACATTAACGAACAAGGTGTTATGACATTCTGGTCGTGGGACGGAAACGTGAAAACCGACTTTGCCGGTTTCTTGTCGGCTCGTACTCAAAAAGTTACCGCCGATAAAATGTTGCGCGAAATTAAATTTACCGACATTGACGACAAAGGTAACCCTGTAAAAGTTGAATACACGTTTAACACTAAAGGTAAACTTGTTGTTGAGGGTAAAGTTAGTTCAAAAGAATACTTTGCTAACTATGCAAAAAACAATGGTGCAATTAACGGAAAAATTAGTGCCGAAGGCTTCGACATTACTAATAAATCGACATGGGAGTGCCAGTTTACTTACGATGCACAAGGTAACTGGACCGAAATGAAAGTAGGACCTTATACTGCTAAACGTACTTTTAAATACTAATAATATTTTAAGCCTGCCTTACAAAAAAAGGCGGGCTTTTTTATTAATTTAGTTAGTATTATTGATAAATATATAACTATATTTATCTTGCCTGGCTTAATAGCATTAATAATTTAATTAAAATAATGTTAAATAAAAAGCCACTCAAATTATATAATTTAGGCAAATATTTTTCGAAAATTTAATTTTACAATAATGAAAATAGCAATATCATTTATAGTATTATTTTTTGTAATAGTATCGGCTAATGGGCAATTGCCATCAATTTGTACAAGCGATGCCGATGCTGCCGTAAAAAAATACAAAACATTTGTAATGGTTGATAAAACCACAGGGTATGTTTTAGCCAAAACTCCGGTTAAATACAACCCCGAAGACGATATGCCAACCTGTTATTTTACAATGGATCCTAAACCCGAAAATTACCGATCGGCTACTAACGAACTACGTAAATTTGTTGTGCACACCTTGCAACAAACCGACGAACAATGGGTATTAGAAAACAATTTGTCGGAAAAAGATTTCTTTTTTGGACGTTTGGCTTACATTAACAACCCTGTTTTAAGGCACTGGGAGTTTCATCCATCGGGCGATTATGTAATTATACGCTCGTCAATTAGCGGGCATGGCAATGTTTTTTTAGCTGTTGATGCTCAAGGCGATTTAAAACCAGTTAATGAAAAAGCAAAAGCTGCCCAATGGAAACTATATTATGTTTATTAATACAAGGTTATTTTTTTTTGATAAGCAGTAATTAATAAAAAATTATTCTAATCATTAATACCCTTGTTTTTATAAAACCAAAATGGTAATAAACTAACACATAAGTTGAGCGGTTAAAGTAAAGCAAATAAACGCTTTACTTAAGGTTAATTTGTGTAATACAATTTTGTTAATCAATAAACAGGGGCAAGCTATCAATAAATTAATTTAAATTTTAATATAATGAAAAAACTTTTAGTGTTAAATATATTTATATGCTTTGTAGCCTTAAATATTTTTGGGCAAGAGGCTAATTATTGCCAGTTCTCGAAAAAAGCCGACACGCCTTTGCGCCACAAATACCTAATTAAACCTTTGGTAAATAAGGGTAAAGCCGGTACAATGGATATTCAAAAAACCATTGACAAAGCTTTTGCCGAGTCGTTTAAACCATATGGCGGGGGAAACAAAAAATTTAATAACGTAAACTCGTGGTCGCAACAAGAATTTTTTATACCTGTAAAAAACGCTGCCGAGGCCGATGTTGTTATTACTGGCACTTATAAGGCTGTTAAAGAAACAATGGTTGACGAAAAAAAATTTCAGGAAAAAGGCAATAACTTTAATTCGCCGGTTACATATTTTGAGGCTCGCTCGGTTAATAAAGCCGACATGCTTGTTATACTGAATTTTAAGTACAAAAATGGCACATCGGTTAACGATACTATACAAAAATCGTTTACATCGGAACGCAAAAAGGGCAAAACTATTACATCGCTCGACGATATGGAAGAAAAAAGCCTTAAACATTTAGAGAGTTCGTTAAATAAATATTTTTGGGTAATTGATCGCGAACAAGCCTGGTTTAAATTCCCTAAAGTTAAAATTAAAGATAAAGCCCTTAAAGAGGATTTTAAAGCTGCCAAACAATTGGCCAACGATGGCAAAATTGTTGAATTGGGGCAGTTATACCGAAAAATTTACGAGGCCGAAAAACAAAACGAAGCTTTTATTGCTATTGGCATGTGTTTCGAGTTGCTTGGTAACTACCAAAAAGCTAACGAGTACTATAAAAACTTTAACGATTTTGAAACCAAAACCCGTATGAAAAGTCAGGTAGCCGCGCTCGAATATTTGCAAACTTTAGGTTTTAAACCCGAGTTTGTCGATTTTTAAGTTTATAAACAGTAAAAAAATAAAAATAGGTAACAAGGGTTCAAAAATATATGGTAACTGCAACTAATTTGTATCTAAGTTGAGCGGTTGGAGCTAAGCAAATAAGCGCTTTACTTAGGTTAACCCCGATGTAGAGTTTGTTGTTTTTCACTAACTGAGTGTAGTGAAATACTTAAAAAATCTAAATCGATTGAGCAAATAGCTCAATTTGGGTCTAAATCGATTGAGCGTATCGCTCAATTTGGGTTGTAGTTTATAAATAACCATAAATTGTATTACCCGCCTTTTAGTCAAACATACAGGGCCGCAGCAAACTCCCGTTTGCTTTGCTGGCCCTTTTTTAATTAAAACCAGTTAGCTTTAAAAAAACTGTAAACTAAGTTGAGTATTTTAAACGTAGCAAATAAACGCTTTACATAGGTTAACCCCGATGTAGAGTTTGTTGTGTTTCACTAACGGAGTGTAGTGAAAAACTTACAAAATATAAATCGATTTAGCGATTAGCTCAATTTGGGTAAAAAACAAAAACATTTTTCAAAAAACAGGCATTAAAGCAACTAATAATTGGTAACTAAATAGTTAATATAATAGTTGAAAACAATAGGGTTTATAAATTGAGCGGTTCACTCAATTCGGGGTTAAAGTTTATTAATTTCAATAAAATACAGGTTCTTTGATTTTATGCTTGCAAAAACCGTTTTTTCTCTACATTTTTGATAAGACTAAAAACCGATTTGACATTGTCAATATGTTACTTGTACATAAAAAACAAACCTTGATAAGCGAGGGCGAGTTATTAAACCTATCGTTAAAGGTAGTTAACCGTTACGTTTCGTATGGTAGTATACCCGAGCGCGAGCGCGACGATGTACAAATGGCTGTTGTTGAACGTTTTTTACAAAAAAAAGAGTCGATAACAAACGCCTTTAACGGTGGTTCAAAAGTATCGACATACTTAATTGCAGTGCTAAACCGTATGTGTTGCGAGGTTATACGTAAAGAGCTAAAACATTGGAACATTGGCAACAGCGACAATTCAGACCAGCCATCGACAAGGGCTTTAAGTTCGTCGGAACATTTAATTATTGCCGATGAAATAAAACTTTTAGGGCGCATTTTAATACTGTTTAATAACGAGTACCATAAAATCAGGCTTTTTTTGGCTTGCTATTACCAGCTAGTTTTAAACACCGACGATATTTGTGCTTACGACAGTTTTAAGATGGTTGATAATTGGGTTTCGACTTTTAGCCAGGATAATAACTTAAACAAAGGCGAGCTTTTTGAAAAACTTGCAATAATGGTTAATAGGGTTGAGGACAAACAACTTAAAGCCGATGCTGTACGCATGTGGCTTAATAAGGTAACTGATATTATAATTACACGGTTAAATAGTACTATTAACCGGTCGAGCCATGATAAAGAGACTTTTCAGTTACTTTTTGAGTACTATTACAGGTTTGAGCAAGATAAAGTATAAAGGGTGCTTTATTATTTTTATTTACGCCTAAAATTATTGTTATGTGCGATAAAGAGCATTTAACCGACCAAGAAATAGCAATTTGCGCCGAGGCTATAAGCTCCAACAATTGGAAAATTGTGCCCGAGCAGTGGCGTAGCCATTTGGCTACTTGCGATGAATGTGCCGGGCAGCTTTTAGCTGTTAGCCAAATAATTGACCAACAAATTGACGACAACAGGGAGTTAAGCCCACGTGTTGTAAAGTTTAGATATAGGGCATTGGCAGCCGCGGCTGTAGTAGTGTTATTGTCGACTGTTTATTTTTTAGTTCAGTATAATAACAGTTTCGACAATAATAGCGTGGCTTATAATACCGATAGCGTTATTAATATGGGTAACGCCAGTACAATTGATAGTGTTTTTGAAACCAGTACTTTGATAAACGAAAAAAAAACTGTTACTACAAATAACATAAGCAACGATAAAAAAGTACCTGTTCAAAAAACCGAAAACAAAACTGTTGAAATAAAACAGCAACAAAACTTAATTGCTTATGCCCCCGACAATAACATGGAAAAACTTGTTGAACGTTTTAATAATGGGGCATTGCGCGGCGACAACGTGATAGTTAAAACTAATACCGAGTTTGAGGCAGTTGCCGGAAATGTTGTTGTTATGTGGGAAAACCCGGGCAACGAGGAGCTTTTAATTGAAGTTTATAACAACATTGGCAATAAACTATTCGAGACTAAAACTAATGGGCAGTTTTATAACATTACTGCTGTAAAAAAACCAGGGTTATATTATTGGAAACTTATAAGTCAGGATTACGACCTGCTTTTTTGCGGAAAATTTAAAATAGTTGAGGCCTTAAATTAATAAGGCAATGTAAAATAAAACGTTGAACCTGCGCCAACCTCTGAGTCGACCCAAATTTTACCGTCCATAAGGTTAACTAAACTTTTGCATATTGATAACCCTAAACCTACGCCCCTGTTAGGAGTAGTGCTGTTGCGTTCAATTTTATGAAAATGGTTAAAAATTAGTTTCTTGTCGTTATCTGATATACCAAAACCAGTGTCGTTAACATAAAATGTAATATTTGTATTGTTGGTAGTAAACCCGAATTTAATTTGGCCTTTATCGGTGTATTTATAAGCGTTGTTTAGCAGGTTTATCATAATTTGTTTAAAACGCATTGGGTCGTTGTAAATGGTAATGTTGCTATAATCGGGGTTTTTAACATATGAAATTTCAATTGGTTTTTTGTTGTCAATTTTATATTGTTCTTCAAGTTGGTATAAAATTTCATCGGGTTTAAACTCCAATTTACGTATTTGCATTTGTCCTGCTTCAATTTTCGATATTTCGAGCAAGTCGTCGATAATAACTAATAGCGATTCGCAATTGCTGTTTATAAGGTTCGTGTATTTAGTTTTGTCGTTTTCCGACAGTTCGGCTTCGGTAATAAGCGACGAGAACCCAACAATTGCGTTCATAGGTGTACGTATTTCGTGGCTCATGTTGGCTAAAAAAGCCGATTTAAGCTGGTCGGCTTGTTCGGCCTGTATTTTTGCTTTTTCGAGTTCGGCTGTACGTTTTTCAACAAGTTGTTCAAGGTTGTCACGGTGTTGGGCAAGTTCGGCGTTTTGAATTGTAATTTCTTCTTGTTTGTCTTCCAGTTCAATGTAAGCATCGTGCAACTCATCGGTGCGCTCTTTTACTTTTTGTTCAAGAATCTCGCGTTGTTTTTTTAGCCTGTAAACCCTTAGTTGAACAAAAAGAAATATCAATAATACTATAAATAATGTAAGTATAACAATAAATAATTTTGTTTTATAAAAGGGTGGTGTAATAGTAATGTCAATAGTAGCAGGGTTAGTGTTCCAAATGCCATTATTGTTCGATGCTTTTACTTTAAACGTGTATTTGCCTGGGTTTATATTAGTATAAACGGCTTTGCGGTTTGTGCCCGAGTATGTCCAGTCGGTGTCGAACCCCTCAAGTTTATAGGCGTATTTGTTATGTTCGGGTATTATATAATTTATGGCAGCAAAGTTAAAGCTAAAAACCGAGTGTTTGTGGCTAAGTTTAATATGGTTGGTTTGGCTTATGTGTTTTGTTAAAATTTTGCAGGAGCCGTTTATTGGTACTGGTTTGTTAAATATCTCGAACCCGGTAATTATTACATTTGGTATAATTGAGTTTTGTGTAATATTTTTTGGGTCGAATGTGTTGAACCCTTTGTATCCGCCAAAGTACAAAATTCCGTTTTTTGTTTTAAGGTGGCTTTTTTTTATAAATATGTTCGATTGCAGGCCATATTCTTTTGTAAAGTTTTGTATTGAGCCTGTTTTTGGGTTAAAACACGACATGCCGCCATTTGTGCTTATCCATAGGTTTCCGTTGTTATCGGGTTCAATGCCTGTAAAGTTGTTGTTAATAAAGCCGTTCGATATAAAGTATCGGTTTATAGTATTTGTTTTTCGGTTTATTTTATTAAGGCCGTTGCTTGTTGCAACCCAAATTGTATTACTGTCGGGTTCGTAAACCGATTGTATAAAATTATCGGACAACGAGTTTGTGTCGGCCGGGTTATGGTCGTATATTATAAATTGGTTTGTTTTGGGGTTAAGTATTATAAACCCGAATATTGAACCAATAAGCAGCTCGTTGTTAATGCCGTATTTAATAAATTCGATGTGCGATGTTGGCAGGTCGGTGTTTTGGGTATTAAGAACTTTGTATGTATTGTTAGTTTTGTTAAAGCAAACAATACCGTTTGATGTGGCTAGCCAAAGGTTATTATTGTTGTCGGCGGTAATTTCAAAAACGCTGTTTGATGCTAATTTTCCGTTTTTTTGGCTGTACTCGGTAAAATGGTTTGTTGCAGGGTTAAATTTATTAAGCCCGTTGTTCCATGTACCAACCCATTTTGTGTTTTCATTATCAATGTAAACCGATAAAAAATTGTTGGCTGTAATGTTTGTGTTTGAGCTGTTATAGTAATCAAATTTTTTGTTTACAGGGTTAAATTTATTTAGTCCGCCGCCATCAATCGCTATCCAAATATTGCCATTGTTGTCTTCGGCAAAGTCCCAAATAGCATCTTGCGATGGGCAGTCAACAATGCCCGGGTACTTTTTGTAGTGTTCAAAAATTTGTTTCGATTTTGTTAAAAAGTTAAGCCCGTCGGAGTATGTGCCTATCCAAATGTTACTGTCGTT
>CAZJCR010000076.1:0-15503 GCA_964544385.1 uncultured Bacteroidales bacterium | reverse complement strand
TATGCTAAACTAAATTTTACCTAAGTTGAGCTGTTGGAGCTAAGTAAATAACTTTTACATATTGTTAATAATGCTCAACCCAAATATTATTAACATAATAACAATATTAAATAAAAATAAAACCGGCTAAATAAATGGCCGGTTTTTTATTTCATTTATGATACTAACCAGTCTTTAGCCTGCTCAACTGAGTCAAACGGTTTCATACCAATACCGGTAAAAGTATTTACTGCCGACAGCAAAATACTTTTCATACCAGTAATACCAACAACAGCCTGTTTAGCAATAAAAGGTTTTTCTTCCTTTCCATCTTGTTTTAACCTGGCAATAATTTCACTGTCGCCAAACGACTCGCGAACATCAACAAGCAACAATAAATTATTCCCGGCTTTTAAAATAAACTCTTTAGCTTGGTCAATTGCTTCGTAAAACTTTTTTTTTTCGGTCGAACTTAGATTGGTATAATCAACATAAATTACACGTTTACCTTTGTGCGACATCCATTTAACACGTTGTTCCATATATTTAATTTTAGTTTAACTTCACAAATTTAAAACAATAAAACTAACAATTAATTTAGTTATTTAGCTTAAAATAGCTTACAACATCGTTAAGCTTATTGGCAAAAGTACTAAGTTTATCCGAGTCGGCAGCCATTTGGCCACTTGCAACAACATTTTGTTGTGTAACATTGCTAAGCTGCTGAATTGCATTGTTTATTTGCCCGGCTCCGGCCGATTGTTCAACACTTGCCGACGATATTTCCTGCACAAGGTTTGCTGTTTTTAGTATATCGGGTATAACAGTATCGATAAGTTTTGTTGACTCTTGAGTTATTTGCACACTTTTACCGGCAAGCAAAATAATTTCGTCGGCGGCAAGTTTACTGCGCTCGGCAAGTTTACGCACCTCGGCGGCAACAACCGCAAACCCTTTACCCTGTTCGCCTGCTCGCGCGGCTTCAACCGCGGCATTTAATGCCAATATATTTGTTTGCGATGCTATATCGTTTATTATGTTTATTTTATTGGCAATTGTTTGTATCGATTCAAGGCTTAGGCGCGACGACACTCCTATTTTTTCAACATTATTCGATACTGACCGCGATATTTTTTCGGTTTGCTTTGCGTTTTCGGTGTTCTGCTGAATGTTTGCAACCATTTGCTCCATGCTTGCCGATATCTCCTCGGCCGACGATGCCTGGTTTGATGCCCCGGTTGACAATTGTTGCGACACCTCAATTAATTGTTGCCCCGATAATGCCAAATTTTCAACATTTTGGTTTATCTCAATAATTACTCGTTCTAAATTTCGCTTTATTGTATCCGATGCGTTTAACAGTTTACCTAAATCAATATTTTCGTTTATTTTTTTAGTTTCAATATCAACATTAAGATTGCCCTGCGCCAGTTCGTTAAGTTTATCAACAGCCTTGCCTAATGGCTTTACAACCCAAATGGACCCATAATAAAAACATATTACGCTAATTACTATATTTAAAAGTGTTAATATTATATTCATGCTGGTATTGCCATCATAAAATTTAAATTTTACACCTACAATAAACATTATACATAAAAGGTTAATAAGCCATATTATACCAACTTTTATAAAAACCGAATTCTTAAAAAATTGTTTTAGTAAAAAAACAGCAACTATACATGCTGCCGATATGCTTATTAAATTGCTTACAAAAAAATTCATATTATTTTCAAAATTACTTATAAATATTATTACTCTTTTTCACTGGTTAATTATTACTAATATAATAACTTTATTTAAAGTTTTAATTGGTTTTCATAAAATTCGCAAGTTTAATACTACAAACCGCACTGAATAAATAGGACTGCAAAGTTTGGCTCATTTAGAACAGTGATGTTTTTATCGGTGGATCCTGTTCACTCTGTGGTTAAAAAAATATGCTTGCAGATTTTAGGGTTTTTCTAAACCATATCAATAATTAATATAAATTTTATCGCTTTTTAGCTACTTTTAGTCCATAAAGCATATAAGTTTTACAATCAATGTACAATTAACAATTATTAATATTAAGTGAGAATTTTACATACTGCCGACTGGCATTTGGGGAAATATTTAAACGGATACCCGCGACATAACGAACAGGTTTTAGTTATGGACGAAATTTGCGAAATTGCCGACCGCGAAAATGTTAATGCCATAGTTATTGCGGGCGATTTATTCGACACTTATAACCCTCCAATTGAGTCGACCGAATTATTTTATAAAACACTAAAAAAACTTACTGCTAATGGCAAAAGGGCTGTTATTGCAATTGCAGGTAACCACGACTCGCCCGACCGCATTGAGGCCCCCGACCCGCTCGCACGCGAGTGCGGTATTATTTTTGCTGGCTACCCAAACTCACTTGTAAATACTTTTAGTTTAGATACAGGTCTTAAAGTTTTAAACAGCGATATTGGTTTTTTAAACATTAGTTTGCCTGGTGTAAGTTATAATTTGCGCTTAATTTTAACTCCTTATGCTAACGAGTACAGGCTTAAAACCTTTTTAGGACACCAAAACCCCGAAACTGAATTACACAATGTTTTAGAAAACACCTGGCAAAATATTGCAAACAAATATTGCGATAATAACGGTGTAAATATTTTGGTTACTCACCTTTTACTTGTTAACAAAGGCGGCCAAATACCCGACGAACCCGACGACGAAAAACCAATTTTGCACATTGGTGGTGCACAGGCAATTTTTACCAACATTATTCCAAAGCAAATTCAATATACAGCTTTAGGCCACTTACACCGCAAACAAAATATTGACGGCGGCCTTGCACCTGCTATTTACCCCGGAAGCCCTTTAGCCTATAGTTTTAGCGAGAGTAACCAAAAAAAATATGTTATTATTGCCGATATCGAACCTGGCAAACAAGCTAAAATATCGGAAATTGAATTAACAAGCTGCAAAAAACTTTTACAATACCGTGCACAATCAGTTAGCCAGGCCATTGATTGGCTTTTGCAAAACCCAAACAGCCTAATTGAACTAACAATGGCAACGCAAACTTATTTAACTGCCGAACAACGCAAACAACTAATCGCCGCAAATAATGGTATTGTATCGATAATACCCGATATTGAAAATATTGAACTTATTAACGGCATACAAAAAACAAATATCGACCTTGCACAAAGTATCGACAAACTTTTTGCTGAATACTTTAAATACACAAAAAACCAAGATATTAACGATAATTTAATGAGCCTTTTTAAAGAGGTGATGGCCGAAAATGCCGATTAATTATCAATAATTTACCATAACATTTTACTATGATACCAATAAAACTTACAATTCAAGGGATATACTCGTACCAAACTAAACAAACTATCGATTTTACTAAACTTACCCAGGCTAATATTTTTGGTATTTTTGGCGCTGTTGGCAGCGGAAAATCAACTATACTCGAGGCTATTACTTTTGCACTTTATGGCAGAACCGACAGGCTTAACCTATCGGGCGATAACCGTAACTATAACATGATGAACCTTAAATCGAACGAGTTATTTATTGAGTTTGTTTTTGAAACCGGACAAAACAATAATACTTACATGTTAACTGTAAAAGGCCGCCGTAACAGTAAACAATTTAACGATGTTAAAACTCTTGAACGCTCAGCATACAAACAGGTTAACAACACATGGGAACCTATTACAACCGAAACTTTAGAGCAAATTATTGGCCTTAGTTACGATAATTTTAAACGCGCCGTTATTATACCACAGGGAAAATTTCAAGAGTTTTTGCAACTTGGCAACAAAGAGCGAACACAAATGATGAAAGAGCTTTTTAATCTCGAAAAATTTGAACTTTACAATAAAGTAATTTCGCTCGAAACTAAAAATAATTTACTATTACAACAACTAAATGGGCAATTACAACAAATTGGCGATATTAGTACAGACCAAATTAAACAACTTGATGATGAAATATGTGAAACAAAAAAAATTATTGAAACAAATACCCAACAACTTAAACAGCTTCGAATTACCGAAAATAATTTATTAAAACTTTTTGAACTAATTACTAAAGCTGATAGCACTGCCGGCAAAATTGCATCGCTTAAAAAAACTGAGCCCGAAATAAATGAATTATCAAAAAAAATTACCGAATACGAGTTTTGCAACCTTAACTTTAAAAACCTTATTAATACTGCCAACGAAAAAAAAGCAGCCATCGATAATTACAATAATATTATTGATGCCGCCCAAAAACAATTATTACAATCGAATAATCAAATTATTGAACTAAATAATTTACTCACCCCTGTTAAAACCGATTACAACAACCGTGAACAACTTTTACAAAAAGCCGATGAAATTGAAAAAATTGAAAAAATTATTTCGCTAAGCAACAACATTGAACTACAAAAACAACGAATACTAAAAGGCGAACAAGCCTGTACCGTAACCTTAAAAAAAATATCGAGCTTAAAAACCAATAACCAAAACTTACTTATTTTGGTAAAAAAACTAAAATACCAACTACCAAACCTCAACAACTTGTTGGATGCAAAAAACTGGTTTGCTGTACATAATAGCATTTTACAATCGATAAACGAAACAAATATTGAACTTAACGAAACAAAAAACGAATTACATAAAATTGAAATAGCCAAAACCGAATTAATAAAAATAAATAATATTAATATTATTTACAGTAACTTATCGTTTACACAAATTATCGAAAAACTTGATAATAACCGACAAGAACTATTAAACCAAATTGCAGATGTCGATAGTACTTTACAAAACCTAAAAATTCAACAAAAATTACAAGAGTTTTCGACCAACCTTAACAATGGTTCACCTTGCCCGCTGTGCGGATCGCTTAACCACCCTAACCCATTAAACAACATTAACGTTAACCATAATATTGTTAAATACTCGAAAATAAAAACCGATACCGAAAACAATATTAAAAATATCGAAAATAGTATAAACAAATTATTATTGCTTAACAACGAGCTCGAACTTAAAACCGGGCTATTTAATAAAGCAAATCAAAAAATTACAAGCCTTAGTTTAAAACTCGACGAACATAATAAACAACATAAATGGCCAAATTATACAAACATTAAAACAATTGAAACCGATTTTAACCTTGTTCAAAAATTACAAACCGAAATAAAAGAAATTGAAAACAAGCTCGAATTAATTGCCATACAAATTGATACCGAAACCAAAAATAACGACAAATACACCAAAGCCGTTGACGATATTAAACACAAACAAACCGCTAACATAACCGAACATACAACACTTATTAACCAACTTAAACTACTAAATATAAACAGTTTTGCTAACACACCTTTATCGAATATTATTGAACAAAAAAATATTTACATCGAAAAATACAACACTATCGAATCAAAATATCAACAATTAACCAATAGCATTACATTAATACAAAAACAGGCCGACACAATAACCGGAAGTATTGAAGCTAATAAAATTATACTACAAAAAACAATTGACGATTTAAAAACAGTAAATAACAATATTGAACAACAACTTTTAAAAACCAAGTACAACAATATTAACAATGTTATAAATATTTTGAACCAACAAATTGATATTGAGATTAGTAAAAAACGTATCGATAACTATAACGAAAACCTTGCTATACTAACTGAACAATTAAAAAACCTTAATACCGAGATAGGTAACCAACAATATAACAACAACGAACACCAGGCAATTAAAATACAAATTACCGGGCTTACTACGCAAATCGAAACTAATAATCAACATGTTGGAAAATTAATAAACCAATTGCAATGGCTTAAAACAAATATCGAAAACCAAAAAAACCTTACTAACCAAATAGAAAAACTAACTTTACGCGCCAACGATATAAAAACACTTAAACAATTATTTAAAGGCAGTGGGTTTGTAAATTATATATCGACAGTTTATTTGCAAGAACTTTGCCATGCTGCAAACCAGCGTTTTTATAAACTTACAGGGCAAAAACTTAGCCTTGAGGTAACTGCCGACAACAACTTTCAGGTACGCGATTATTTAAACGGTGGAAAAGTAAGGAATGTAAAAACTTTATCGGGCGGCCAAACTTTTCAGGCGGCATTATCGCTGGCATTAGCATTGGCCGACAACGTGCAAAAAATTACCAAACAAGGGCAAAACTTTTTCTTTCTCGACGAAGGTTTTGGTTCGTTAGATAAAGGGTCACTAAACATTGTTTTCGACACGCTTAAGTCGCTACGAAAAGAGAACCGCGTAGTTGGCGTAATATCGCATGTTGACGAGATGAACCAGGAAATTGACACTTACCTGCAAATAGTTAATAACGAGCAAAATGGCAGCACAATTACCACAAGCTGGCAATAAAAAAGCCTGGCAAACATTTGGCTGCCAGGCTTATGGTTATTACCCAAATTGAGCGATTCGCTCAATCGATTTAGATTTTGTAAGTATTTCACTAACTAAGTGTAGTGAAATACTTACAAAATCTACATCGGGGTTATACCTAAGTAAAATAATTATTTTAAATTATCTAAAGCTTTTTTCAACCGGCTTAAAGCCTCAACAAGTTTATCGTCGCTGGTGGCAAACGACATACGTATACATTTATCGTTACCAAAACCAGAACCTGGCACAGTTGCAACAAAAGCTTTTTCGAGCAAATAAAAGCTCATATCGTCGGAGCTGTTAATTGTACGCCCTTCGGCCGATTTGCCAAAAAAATTGCTAATATCGGGAAACACGTAAAAAGCACCATCGGGTTTATTACATTTAACACCATTTATTTTAGTGATGCCGGCATAAACTAAATCGCGTCGTTTTTCAAAAGCTTTACGGTAAGTTTCAACAATTAACTGGTCGCCATTTAAAGCCGCTACAGCAGCTTTTTGCGCAATTGTTGATGCGTTTGATGTCATTTGTCCTTGCAGTTTATTACAAGCCTTTGCCAACCATGGAGCAGCTGCCATGTAACCAATTCGGTAACCTGTCATGGCATGCGATTTTGATACACCGTTAATAATAACAACCTGGTCCTTAATTTCGGCAAACTGGGCTATACTTTGATGGCCGCCCATGTAATTAATATGCTCATATATTTCGTCGGCAATAATAAAAATACCCGGGTGTTTAGCCAAAACACCGGCTAAAGCTTTAAGCTCGCTTTGCGAATATACGCTGCCTGTGGGGTTACTTGGCGAACACAATAAAAATGCTTTAGTTTTGTTTGTAATTGCTTGTTCAAGCTGTTCCGGGGTAATTTTAAAATCCGATTCAACCTCAGTATTGATAATAACGCTTGTACCCTCGGCAAGCTTAACCAGCTCCGAGTAACTAACCCAGTACGGGGCTGGTATAATAACCTCGTCGCCTTTATTTAACAATGCTAAAAAAGCATTTGCCAAACTGTGTTTTGCCCCGTTCGACACAACAATTTGGTTTGTGGCATAATCAAGGTTATTCTCGCGTTTTAATTTTTTGCTTATAGCATCAAGTAACTCGGGAAACCCGGGCACATTAGTGTAAAACGAAAAATTGTCGTCGACAGCTTTTTTTGCTGCCTGTTTTACATGTTCGGGAGTAAAAAAATCGGGTTCGCCTACTGTTAAATTAATAACATCGATACCTTGAGCCTGCAGCTCTTTGGTTTTTGCATTCATTGCCAATGTCGACGACTCGGCTAATGCTGCTACTCGGTTTGATACTTGATCCATAAATTTGTTTTAGTTTTTAATTTTTACTTGGTTGCAAAAATATATAATAATTACGTTTTTCAATACAGTTTAAAGCTTTTACCATGCTTTTTTAATAAAATTATAATTTAATTAACCTGTATTGCAATAAATATATAGCAAAATGTATTTATTATAAATAATTATTTACCAAAGTTTTTATTTATTGTTTTATTTAACTTTTAAAATTAGTTTTATCGCAAATAATAATTTTAATTTATGGATATTGCTTTTTTAATAACATCAACCGGCTGGGGCGGTTTAGAGATGAATACCCTTAAACTTGGCGGGTTACTAAAACAAAAAGGCTATAATATTTGCCTAATTACCCATAGCCTGTCAACAATTTACAAAAAATGCAACAATACTTTTAGCTCAATAGTTTTAATCGACAATATAAAAAAGCACTTCGATTTTAAAAATGCAAAAAAAATTGCACAAAACCTTAAACATCAAAAAATTAAAACAATATTGGTTTTCGATAACAAAGACCTTGATGTTATTGCATTAACAAAATACTTTTTTTACAATAATTTAAACATTGTTTACCAACAACACATGCAAATTGGTATTAATAAAAAAGATATTTTACATACTCTGCGTTTTAAAGCTGTTAATTACTGGATTAGCCCGTTGCAATACCTTAAAAACGAGATTGCTGAACGCACAAAATATCCTGTTAACAGGGTTAAAGTTATTCCTTTGTGCCTCGATACTAATAAATTTTCGACCGCAAAATACACTAAAGCTCAAGCCCGTACTTTACTAAACATTAATAACGAAACAATAATTATTGGCATAATTGGCCGGATATCTGAAAAAAAAGGCCAGCTATTTTTAGTCGAGGCTTTAAACCAATTAATAAAACTGGGCAATAATAATATTGAACTACTCATATTTGGTTCGGCTACGGTTAACGACCCCGAAAGTAAAAACTACGACAACAACCTGCGACTTTATGTTAATAAAAACAATTTATCGAACCGGGTACATTTTGTTGAATATACGCCCGATGTTAGCTTATTTTACAACTCGGTCGATATTTTTGCGCTTGCATCGCACAGCGAAACTTACGGAATGGTTACTATTGAAGCAATGCTGGCCGGCATACCAGTTATTGCAACAAAATCGGGCGGAACATCGGAAATATTAGAATACGGAAATTTAGGACAGCTTTACGAGTACAACAACCAACCCGATTTTATTGATAAAATTTTATTTATGCTTAACAACAAAACTGAAATTATAAAAACATCAATACTGGCAAAAAAAACAGCATTATTAAAATATAGCCAAAATATTGAGATTGAACAAATTGATGACTTAATAAAGAGTTTATATTAAAAAAAATATAGCCACGATAAATAACGTGGCTACGCAAAACCAAAAAACAGTTGTTAAAAATTTATACGATATAAAAACATAAACGACAACCCTGCCTGATAAACATAATCAATTTCATTTGTTTCGACATTATAGGTACGCATGTATACGTTTTTATGATTAGTAATATTTGAAATATCGATAGCCCACTCCTGACTAAAGCGGCGATAATAGTTTTTAAGTCCTAAGCGTAAATCGAGCCTCATATAATCGCTTTCGCGTTCCGAGAAATGTTTTTCGTCGTTATATACAGTTTCACCTGCCTTTTGCGATGCTTCAAAATCAATAAATTGATTGCGTTTACCACCCGAGTAAACAAAGCGCACGTTACAATCTAAACTGTATTTTTCGGTTATTCGGTACTCGTAACCGGTTAATAAATTGGTAGCATAATTTGTTGCAAAAGTAGTATTTCGTTCAATACCATCGCTGGGCGTATATTTCGAGTCGAAAACCGAACCGGTAAGCATATAGTAAAAATTATTTGCCAAATAACGCTCTAAAGTAAGCTCAATGCCATAGTTTTTACCAGTACCTTTATTTACTAAACTATCAACACGATTAAGATGGAAAGTTGCCCCCTCGTTAATAATTGAGTAATACGACGGATAACTTGTAACCGGTATATTGTAAAGGTTTTGATAATAAGCCTCAACTTTTAGATGAAGGTTTGTGGTAAACATTTGGTCGTAGCTAATAACATAATGGTGGGCTCGGCTAAAGTCTAAATTATTATTTGTTTGAAAGTATTCGCCGGTTTGCTCGTTTCGCGAATTAACAAAATAACAAAGCAACGTTTGCATTTTACTATGCATACCGTAACCTGCCCCAATCTTTACCGATGGACTAAGTTCGTAACTTAACCCTGCCCGTGGCTCAAGCGCGTAGGTTTGGTTCATTAACAACCCGGTAAAATGCAAGCCACTGTTAAAAGTTAGCTTATTGTTAAACTTATGTTGCCATTCAAAATACGAGTTTATCAGGTTAACACCTTTTTTTTCGGTATCGGTATCTTTTATATAATAGTCGGTTGTATCGGTTAAAATACGGAAACTGTCGCGCACTGCCATGGCATAATTTTTATATCCAAAACCGGCTGTTATGGTATTTTTCGAGTTTATTTTGTTTACGTACCTGGTTGCAGCCGAGGTAATTACTTCGTAGTTATTTTCAACATAAAAAGGCAGCCATGTTTCGTTTTTAACCGAATCGGTAGGCGAGTTATAAACCCAGTTAGTGCGTATCGAATCGACATTAGTGCGCACCAATGAGCCCGATATTGCAAATGTTGTGTACAGGTACGATTTTTCGTTAAAAAAATACTGGTGGTTTGTACCTAAAATGCCAAGTTTCGACTCGTTAAAAGTATTAGTGCTGCTTAATGTACTATATTGTTCACTGTTTTCAACTTCAGATGCCTGAACGTTTATCGAACTTTTTCCGGTAATAGCAAATAACGAGAACTTGCCTGCTGTTTTTGTTGGCAGGTCAACTTTTAGAGTAAAGTCCTGATAATTTGGTGCAAGTCCATCGTCGGTTGAACCCAATAAACTAATAAGGGCAGGTACCGAGTAACGGTACGATACCATGTACGAACCATTATAATTTTTTGAGAAAGGGCCTTCGGCCATAAACTCGAAACCATTGTATCCAATTTGCCCGGTAAACTCGGTTTCATGGCTGTTACCGCTTCTCATTTTTAAATCGAAAACCCCCGACAGTGCATTACCATATTGAGCAGGAAACGCTCCTGTTAAAAAATCGGAATTAGCCAAAAAATTATTATTAAGCATTGTTACGGGGCCGCCGGTAGTACCCGTTGCGCTCCAGTGGTTAGGGCTTGGTATGTCCATTCCCTCGATACGCCATTGCAGACCCATTGGCGAGTTTCCGCGTATAACAATATCGTTACGGCCATCGCCGGCTTGTTCAACTCCGGCAAAATTCGATGCCATGCGCCCGGGGTCACCAAGGCCGCCGGCATAACGTTCGGTTTCGGCTTTCGAAAACGAACGCGCACTAACCGATACCATTTTATTTAATGTTTCGCCTTTGCGAAACCCCTTAACAATAACTTCGTCGGTTGTAATTGCCTGTTCTTCCATCTCAATTTGCAATACAGTTTGTTTGCCGGTAACTATTGTAATATCGCGAGCCTTGGCAGGTTTGTAACCTAAATATGTGAATAACAATGTGTATTTTCCAATTTTTAATGGTGGTAATTCAAACTCACCATTAGTATTGGTAGCAACCCCAATGGTTGGGGTACTTCCTTCAACAACAACATTAACACCAATTAACGGGTATTTACTGTCTTTGTCGGTAACTGTACCACGTATTACCTGGGTCATTTGGGCTTTAGCCGGTAATACAAAAAATAATGCAATTAAAACAATAAGAAAAGTAATTTTTTTCGTCATCATGTTTTTTATAGTTAATTAATCAAAATAACAGCATAGTGATATAAAAAACAAAATAACAGTTGCGTGTTAATTTTATTAATGATGATATTTTATTAACAGAAAGCTATATGGAAATATCAAAAACCTTTTGAAATAGAAGTGTAAAACCAATATTTTGTTAACATTAAAATAATAAAGTGTAGTGAAATACTTACAAAATATAAATCGGATTGAGCGAATCGCTCAATTCCATATAACTAAATGCATAATTAGCTGATAATTCATCAATTTTGGGTTAACTCACTACAACTGACATTGGCAAACAAATGGTAAATACCGAGCCTTTATCGCACTCCGACTTTACATTAATATCGCCACCAAGCATTGTAATAATTTTTTTCGATATTGTAAGCCCTAAACCTGCACCACGATATAATTTATTTTTTTCGTTGTCGCCTTTTCTAAAACGGTCGAAAATAAATAATAAATCGGGTTCGGGTACACCAATGCCTGTATCTTCAACATAAATGCATAATCTATCGTTTTCAATATATGTCCCCAATTCAATATAGCCTTGGTTTGTATATTTTTCGGCATTGTTCAACAGGTTTTTAATTACCTGAAAAATTCTTTCTTTATCGCTTATTACTGTTAAATTTGATTTTTGCAGGGTGTGGTTTAACTTAACCGATAGATTAGAGTTTTTAATAACTTTAGCAGTAATTTTAAATGTTTCGTTAATTAAATCGTTTAAAACAAATGGTTTAATATTAACAGGTAACTGGTTAATTTCAATAAGCGACATATCAATAATATCGTTAATTAAAAGCATTAACGAGTCGGCATTTGTATGAATAAAGTTAATATATTTCCGCACTTTTTCGTTCTCAATTTTTTCGCTGGCCACTAAATGTGCAAAACCAACAATTGAGTTCATTGGTGTACGAATTTCGTGGCTTAAGTTTGCTAAAAAAGCAGTTTTAAGCCTTTCCGATTCCTCGGCTTTAAGTTTTGCAAATTCGAGGTCTTTGGTACGTTCCGACACTAAAAACTCGAGCGAATTGGTATATTGTTCAAGTTTTGTATTTTGTTGGTGAATAACTTTGTTTTGTTCGGCAAGTTTTTCTTTTTGCCTGTATAGTTCTTCCTGAATAGTTTTAAGCTCTTCAATATTTTGGCGCAACTCTTCTTCGGCTGCCTGTAGTTCTTCGTTTCGATAACTTAACTGGTTTTCAAGTTCAACCATTTCGGTAATATTGCGCGATACCCCAAAAACCCCTATAATATTACCGTTGTTATCGGTTAGTGGTAATTTAGTTGTCGATACCCAACGTATTTTATCGTGTTTAAAAGTCTCTTTTTCGATAATATTAACTAAAGGTTTACCTGTACGCATAATTTCCTGTTCATCGGCAAAAGCCTGGCTGGCATGTTCGTTGGTAAAAAAGTCGAAATCGGTTTTTCCTATCAGTTCGTTTGTTTCGTTAAAGCCAAACAGGCAGGCCATCGACTGGCTTGCGCGTATAAAACGGCTTTGACGGTCTTTAAAATATATAGCATCGGGAATATATGCCAAAAGTGCATCTAACAAATTTTGTTCAATTGTATTATTATTGTTTGTTTCTTCCGCAGCTTTTTCGGGCGTTCCGTTGTTACTATTATTAATTGGGTATTCCATATTATTATTTAAAGTAGAATAAAACCTTTTTACTTGATTTATACATAAATGTTTTACTTTTGTTCAGGTTTATGATAAAAAGCATAATAATTTATAAACTAAACAAATGGCAAATATATTTTATCAACCATTTCGTTATATTCATCAACCAAATTACTATAAACAGTAATTCCCCCGCCGCTTTTATAAACCAAACCATTTTTTGTTTTTTCAATAAAACGTATCATTACAGCCGAATCGACATTGGTTCCGTTAAATACACCAAAAATACCTGTATAAAACCCGCGTTTATAGGTTTCGGCATCACTAATAATTTGTAAGGTTTTACTTTTTGGAGCGCCGCTTATACTGCCAGCCGGCAACATGCTAAATATAATATTACCAATATTTTGTTGCCAGCCCGGCATAAGTTGCCCGCTAATTTTTGAACTTACTTGTAATATTTTACCTTTATTAGTTTCAACTTTATTAATATACCTGTACTTTTCAACTGTTACATTATCTGACACAATGCTTAAATCGTTACGTATAAGGTCGGTTATTGTGGCATGTTCGGCACTCTCTTTATAATTGGCCAAAATTTTTTGCGCCGCTTTTTTTACACTTGCATTTATTGTCCCTTTCATAGGGTACGAGTAAATTTTATTGTTACACGTGCTAACAAATTGCTCGGGCGAAAAAACCACAAATCTGTTTTTAAAAAACAATTTGTACGGTGATATGCTTTTGTAAAAAATATCGGTTAACGATAAATTAGTTTCAATTGGTGTACAGCAAGTAAGATTGGTTAAAAACGAGTTTCCTTTTTTTAAGTTATCCGATACTACTTTAAAACTTTGTTGATATTTTTCGATGTTCTCGGGATATTTATCAAAAATTACAGGTTTGTTAATGCAAGCGTTGTTAATATAGTTTTTTGTATTTCCTACTTTAAAAAATATGTTTTTATTGACAGCATTTGATAGCTTAATAACAAATGCATTATTTGCTTTATAATCGATAACAAAAAAAAAGGGAACCGCCCCGGCTCCATATTTATTCATTTGCATTATAGCTTTTTGCTGATCCATATTAATAAATTACCATTTTACTTTCGACAAAAATAAATATATATATTTTACTACAAGTAACATTAAATGGCACATTAAATAAACGCTCATTTTAGCAAATACTTATACAAATATATTATTTAAAGCTTGTTTAATATTATTTTTAACATTATTAATAATATTTAGTATTTGATTATTTTAATGATATACTTATTTGTTTTATTAATTTTTTATTCAATATATTTGCATTGTATTTAAATAATATTAAACTTAAATTAAATATATATGAGATTACCGGTAAAATGCCCAAGTTGTGGTGCAGGGTTAAAAGTAATAACCCTAAATTGCGAAAAATGTAATACAAAAGTTAATGGCAATTATAACCTGCCAATATTAGCGTCGTTGCCCGACGATGCCCAGCAATTTATTACGCAATTTGTAATAAGTAGTGGTAGTTTAAAAGAGATGGCCAAAAACATGTCGCTAAGCTATCCGACAGTGCGTAACCGTTTAGACGAAATAATTGCTTTTTTAAACGATGCCGAAAACAATATAGTAACACAATAAAACTACAAACATGAATAAATACTTAATATTTAACCCATTTGTAAAAATTGCAGGTACAAAAAGCCTGATAATAGGTTTAGTGGTTATGCTAATTGCAGGTTTTACAGGCTTTTACAGCAAAACACATTTTGATGGAATACTAAATGTACACGCCGGTAGCCAGGCTCCAATGTATATACACCTTGCAGGGCCTTTTATTAGCGTATTTACTGTGGCATTATGGTTTGCTATTTTTAGTTTATTTTTTGCCAAACCAAATGTTAGGTACGTCGATATAATTGGTACACAGTGCTTTGCATTTATACCATTAATGCCTGCAAGTTTTTTAGGATTTTTTGAAATAATGGACACTGCCAGTAAAAAAATACAAGAATACGCGGCCAACCCTTCGCAACCAATTATTATTGAACCTTTTACAATATTAATATTTGTAATACTAATAACATTTGTTATGTTATTATCGGTTTTAAGTGCTATACTTATTTATAATGGCTTTAAAGTAGCCAGTAATTTACCTAATAAAGTTCATATTCCGGTATATATATCGGGGTTAGTTATTGGTATGGTAATACCAAAATTATTATTAATTGCAATGCAATAAATTTAAACCCAAATTGAGCTTATCGCTCAATCGATTTAGATTTTGTAAGTATTTCACTACAATTGGTTAGTGAAAC
>CAZJCR010000075.1:12365-15581 GCA_964544385.1 uncultured Bacteroidales bacterium | reverse complement strand
AGGATTATACCTAAGTAAAGCGTTTATTTGCTGCTCTTTAACCACTTAACTTAGGTCAAACTTTGCGGTTCTCTTTATTCACTGCGGTTTGTAGTATTTTACTTGCTTTTTTTTGGATAAATATAGCTTTCAAAAAAAAAGTAAAATTCACCTACCTTCGTACTGACACTTTATTCGCTTTGCTCATAAAACCGTTCACTTTGTTCACTCAGTTCCTAAGGGAGGACTATCTTTGTTTTTAACCTGTCGCACAAATTAAAATACAATATTTTCAAAGGCTTATCCCTTTCTCAGCAGACACTAACTAAAAACCGGGTTTTGACAGAATCAAAACCCGGCTCATAAAACCCCTTGTCAAAAATAAGATACTATTTAACTTGAATTTTTTTGCTATATGTGCCTTGTGCATTTGTAACAGTTAAAATATAAACCGTTTTTTGCAACCCCGATGTTTCGATACTAATGTCGGAGTTTAAAACACCTGTATAAACTGGCTGGCCAATAATATTATATAAAACAACCTGAGCCTGTGAGTCGGTTTTAAAGCTTTTTATTTGAATATAATTACTACTAACTGAAGTCTCAATGTCGAGTTCGTAGTTTTTTAAAGTTTTAACCGACACAATATCAGAATACGAAAAGTCGCCATTATAATCGGTTTGTTTAAGTCGGTAGTAAACATTACCATTAGCTGTATTGTCGGTAAAATAATAATCAATTGCTACCGATGAGTTTCCGGCCCCGGTAATTGTAGCAATTATTTCAAAATCGACAGCATTGTATGAACGTTCGATATTAAAATAATGATTGTTAAGTTCGGTGGCAGTTTGCCAGTAAATTTCGATACTATTGTTGTTTTTGTAGGCAGTAAACACGGTAAGCTCAATTGGTAAAACAGCCGAACCACCACCATCGACATATGAAGTACCAGGATCTAACGTTTCGGCAGTTGAGCCAAAAATTGTACCGGTACCACTATACGAACCAGCTGTAACTGTGCCTGTGCCCTTTAAATCGGCTCCGTTGCCCAAATACAAGTCCTCGCCCACCGATAAATCGCCATCGAGTTCGATAGTTCCTGTTTCAACAACACTTAAACTGCCATCAACAGCTAAACTTCCACCTTCGTTAATATCAAAATATGCTTTTTGTTCAACAAAAACATCGCCTGCAACATCCATTACGCCCGAAATTGTAAGGGCACTACCATTTTTTGCCTGTAAATTACCTAAAATCGAAAATATTGAGCTGTCGTCGACATTTATAGTTACATTATTTTTTGTTATAAAATCGCCATTTACAATTAGCGATGCACCGTTTAAAACATTAATTGTAATACCATTTTTATTATCGATATTAAAATCGTATAAAACTGTAACTGCAACACCGACGCCGGTAACAGTATACGATGTTTTGTTATCCATTGTAACACCGTCAATATTATTGTATGTTTTTGTGATAGTATCGGTTACACCCGATATGTATGTTGATGCCCCAAACAAAATTACCGGGAATAGCATCATTAATACTATAGCTAATTTTTTCATAGTTGTAAGTTTTAATTTCACCTTTTGAGATAGTTTGCAAATGCATATACCTAAAACAGCCTGTAAGGTTCGTATTTATTGACAAACGGCCATTTTTACCTGACTAATATATGCTAAAAAACATATTGAACGAATAGTTCAAGTTTGGTCTAAATCGATTAAGCGAACAGCTCAATTTGGGTATTAACCATATTACAAACCGCATTAGAATATGCCTAAACAATAGTGCAAATTTGTATAACAATAAAATATTAAAAATTAATTTCTAATTGGGTATTTGTAAGCCTGAAACTTTTACGGTGGTGAGGTGTAATACCAAATTGTTCGATAGCTTTGCGATGGTCGGCAGTTGGGTAGCCTTTATTTTTTTGCCAATTATAAACCGGGTAACTATTGTGTAGTTGCAACATAAAATCGTCGCGAAAAGTTTTGGCAAGAATTGATGCTGCGGCTATTGAGGCGTATTTAGCATCGCCTTTAACAATAGTTGTAAACTTAACATTACCATAAGGTTTAAACCGGTTACCGTCGACAATAATGTGTTGTGGTTGCGTTTTTAGCATTGCTAAAGCTTTGTGCATACTGCCAATCGACGCATTTAAAATATTTACTTTATCAATTTGGGCAGGCGAAAAACTTGCTACAGCGTATTCAACAGCATTGGCAATAATAATATCGCGCAAAGCGTACCGTTTTTTTTCGGTTAATTGTTTCGAATCGTTAAGTATAGGATTATAAAAACCCGGTGGCAAAATAACCGCGGCGGCAAAAACCGGACCAGCAAGGCAACCACGGCCAGCCTCGTCGCAACCGGCCTCGATACAATGTGGTGTGTAAAAAGGTAAAAGTTGTGCCATAGTTATATTTGTTTATAAACCGAATAATACCAACGGTGTAATACAATTAAGGTCCAAACCCTGTTATAAAGATACCCGTTTTGTGGCAACCTATAATTTTTTAAAAGGCCCGAAACATAGTTATAGTTTACCAAACCTGCCTGCTCAACTTTATTTTGGTTTAAATAATCGATAATTAAAAAATTAAGTTCGTTGTTTAACCAATTTTTTAATGGAATACTAAACCCCCATTTTGGCCTGTCGAAAAGGCTTTGCGGCGCATAATTGTATAAAAGTTTTTTTAACAAATATTTTTCGGTACCATTTTTCACCTTTAGGTTGTAAGGCAAATTTGCTGCAAACTCAACAATATTATGGTCGAGCAGTGGTACGCGAGCCTCGAGCGAAAACCGCATACTGCCACGGTCAACCTTTGTAAGTAAATCGTCGGGCAGATAGTAATATAAATCGAAAAGAGCTTGTTTTTCACCAGCGTTAAGTTTTTTGTTAAAAACAAAATTTTCGTTAGCCAAAGGTTCTATTTTTATGTTTGCAGTAAGCATTTGTTTTAATTCGCTTAAAGCAAAAAAATATTGTTCTTGCGAAAACAGGTGTGTTTTTTGGTGTCCGTACGGCGGATACTTTAATAAATGGGCAACGCGCCTATATTTATCGGGCATTTTGCACAACAGTACTGGCAAAACAGGCCTTATCACTTTAAACCAAAAACTATCGAGCCGTTGTGCCCATCGGTACATTCCGTATCCTTGAAAAAGTTCGTCGCCGCCATCGCCCGACAAAGCCATTGTAACATGTTGCCTTGCCATTTTCGA